>NZ_JBEXSZ010000001.1:0-137603 GCF_040613865.1 Streptomyces sp. NPDC006197
GGCCGGGACCCGATCGGGTCCCGGCCCTCCGCCGTATGTCACTCCGCGGGTGCTACTTCTTGCGGCCGCGCTTCTCGCGCACCCGGACCGAGATGTGGATCGGGGTGCCCTCGAAGCCGAACTCCTCGCGCAGCCGGCGCTCGATGAAGCGGCGGTAGCCGGCCTCCAGGAAGCCGGAGGCGAAGAGCACGAAGCGGGGCGGCTTGGTGCCGGCCTGCGTGCCGAAGAGGATGCGGGGCTGCTTGCCGCCGCGGACCGGGTGCGGGTGGGCGGCGACGATCTCGCCCAGGAAGGCGTTGAGCCGGCCGGTGGGGACGCGGGTCTCCCAGCCGGCGAGGGCGGTCTCGATGGCCGGGACCAGCTTCTCCATGTGACGGCCGGTCTTGGCGGAGACGTTCACGCGGGGCGCCCAGGAGACCTGCTGCATCTCGGTCTCGATCTCGCGCTCGAGGTAGTAGCGGCGCTCCTCGTCGAGCTCGTCCCACTTGTTGTAGGCGATGACGATGGCGCGACCCGACTCGACCGCCATCGTGATGATGCGCTGGTCCTGGACCGAGATGTTGTCGGTGGTGTCGATGAGGATGACGGCCACCTCCGCCTTCTCGACGGCGGCCGCGGTCCGCAGGGAGGCGTAGTAGTCCGCGCCCTCCTGGAGGTGGACCTTCTTGCGGATGCCGGCGGTGTCGACGAACTTCCACGTCACGCCGCCGAGCTCGATGAGCTCGTCGACCGGGTCGCGGGTGGTGCCGGCCAGCTCGTTGACGACGACCCGGTCCTCGCCCGCCACCTTGTTGAGCAGGGAGGACTTGCCGACGTTCGGGCGGCCGATGAGGGCGATGCGGCGGGGGCCGCCGACCGCGTTGCCGAAGCGCTGCTCGGGGGCCTCGGGCAGCTTCTTCAGGACCTCGTCGAGGAGGTCGCCGGTGCCGCGGCCGTGCAGCGAGGAGACGGGGAACGGCTCGCCGAGGCCCAGGGACCAGAGCATGGCCGCGTCGGCCTCGCCGGACTGGCCGTCGACCTTGTTCGCGGCGAGGACGACCGGCTTGCCGGCGCGGCGGAGCAGCTTGACGACGGCCTCGTCGGTGTCGGTGGCGCCGACGGTGGCGTCCACGACGAAGAGGCAGGCGTCGGCGGCCTCGATGGCGTACTCGGCCTGGGCGGCGACGGAGGCGTCGATGCCGAGGACGTCCTGCTCCCAGCCGCCGGTGTCGACGATCTTAAAGCGGCGGCCGGCCCACTCGGCCTCGTACGTGACGCGATCGCGGGTGACGCCCGGCTTGTCCTCGACGACGGCCTCGCGGCGGCCGATGATGCGGTTCACCAGGGTCGACTTGCCGACGTTCGGGCGGCCGACGACGGCGAGAACGGGGAGCGGGCCGTGGCCGGCCTCCTCGATCGCGCCCTCGACGTCCTCGACGTCGAAGCCCTCTTCCGCGGCGAGCTCCATGAACTCCGCGTACTCGGCGTCGCCAAGTGCCCCGTGGTCGTGCTGGTCGTTCATGAAGTCCGTTCCTTGATCATTCGTGGTCGGTGGTCCCGGACGGCCGGAGCCGTGGGGGCCACTACTGAGAGTGTCGCTCAGCGCCCGGTGAGGCGCCTGGCGTTTTCCAGGTGGGCGGTGAGCTTGCCCTGGATCCGTACGGTGGCCTCGTCGAGCGCCTTGCGGGTGCGGCGGCCGGAGCCGTCCCCCGCCTGGAAGGCGTCGCCGAAGACGACGTCGACGCGGCCGCGCAGCGGAGGCAGTGCCTTGACCAACCGCCCGCGGCGCTCGGTGCTTCCCAGCACGGCGACCGGGACGATCGGCGCGCCGCTGCGGACGGCGAAGTACGCCAGGCCCGCTCGCAGCGAGGCGAAGTCGCCGTCGCCGCGGGTGCCCTCGGGGAAGATCCCGAGGACGCCGCCCTGCTCCAGGACGCCCAGGGCGTTGCCGATCGCCTTGCGGTCGGTCGAGTCCCGGTCCACCTTCAGCTGCCCGATGCCCTCCAGGAAGCTGCCGAGCGGCCCGACGAACGCCTCCTTCTTGATGAGGAAGTGCACGGGACGCGGGGCGGTGCCCATGAGCATGGGGCCGTCGATGTTGTGCGCGTGGTTGACGGCGAGTATGACGGGGCCGGAGGACGGGACCCGCCAGGCGCCGAGGACGCGCGGCTTCCAGAGGCCGTACATCAGCCCGATGCCGATGCGACGGCCGACGGCGGCGCCCTTCTCGGAGGGCAGGGTCACTTGGCGGCCGTCCTCTTCTCGTCCACCAGGGTGACGACGCACTCGATGACCTGGTCCAGCGTGAGGTCGGTGGTGTCGACCTCCACGGCGTCGTCGGCCTTGGCGAGCGGGGAGGTCTTACGGCTGGAGTCGGCCGCGTCCCGCTTGATCAGGGCCTCCCTCGTCGCGTGCACGTCGACGCCCTTGAGCTCGCCGGAGCGGCGGGCGGCACGGGCCTCGGGCGAGGCCGTGAGGAAGATCTTCAGGTCGGCGTCGGGCAGGACGGTGGTGCCGATGTCCCGGCCCTCGACGACGATGCCGGTCTCGGCGCCGCGGGCGATGGACCGCTGGAGCTCCGTGATCAGGCTCCGCACCTCGGGGACGGCGCTGACCGCGCTGACCTTGGAGGTGACCTCCTCGGTCCGGATCGGGCCCGACGCGTCGGCACCGTCCACGGTGATGGTGGGCCGGGCCGGGTCCGTGCCGGAGACGATGACCGGCTTGGAGGCGGCGTTGGCGACGGCCTCGGCGTCGGTGACGTCGACGCCGTTGCTGATCATCCACCAGGTGATCGCCCGGTACTGGGCGCCGGTGTCGAGGTAGCTCAGCCCCAGCTTGGCGGCGACCGCCTTCGAGGTGCTGGACTTGCCCGTGCCGGAGGGCCCGTCGATGGCGACGATCACGGATTCCACGGTGGGAACACCTTCCTGGGGTGAGCGGTGGGGTCCGGCGGGATGCGGGGACCCCCACAAGGTTACCGACTCCCGTCCCCCCACCGGCCCCGCCCCGTACGGCCCCGCCTCCCCCGGCCCCGCACCCCGCCGACGGCCCGCCCTCCGGCCCTCCGCCCCGTCCTCGTGCGAGCGCGCCGTCAGCTCGTGCGCAGGGTCCAGCCGCGTTCCTGGAGCGCCGCCCCCAGCACCGGCGCCACCGAGGGCTCGACCATCAGCTGCACCAGACCCGCCTGCTGCCCGGTCGCGTGCTCGATGCGGACGTCCTCGATGTTGACGCCCGCGCGCCCCGCGTCGGCGAAGATGCGGGCGAGTTCGCCCGGCTGGTCGCTGATGAGGACGGCGACGGTCTCGTAGACGGCCGGGGCGGCACCGTGCTTGCCGGGGACGCGGGCGCGCCCGGCGTTGCCGCGGCGCAGGACGTCCTCGACGCCGGAGGCGCCGTCCCGCCTCTTGTCCTCGTCTGCGGACTGCAGGGACCGCAGGGCGCGGACGGTCTCGTCGAGGTCGGCGGCGACGCCGGAGAGGACGTCGGCGACGGGCCCGGGGTTGGCGGAGAGGATCTCGACCCACATGCGCGGGTCGGAGGCGGCGATGCGGGTGACGTCGCGGATGCCCTGTCCGCAGAGGCGTACGGCGGACTCGTCGGCCTCCTCCAGACGCGCGGCGACCATGGAGGACACCAGCTGCGGGGTGTGGGAGATGAGGGCGACGGCCCGGTCGTGGGCGTCGGCGTCCATGACGACGGGGACGGCCCGGCAGAGGGCGACGAGTTCCAGGGCGAGGTTGAGGACCTCGGTGTCGGTGTCCCGGGTGGGGGTGAGGACCCAGGGCCGGCCTTCGAAGAGGTCGGCGGTGGCGGCGAGCGGGCCCGAGCGTTCCTTGCCGGCCATGGGGTGGGTGCCGATGTACGCGGTGAGGTCGAGGCCCAGCGCCTCCAGCTCCCGCTTCGGTCCGCCCTTGACGCTCGCCACGTCCAGGTAGCCGCGGGCCAGGCCGGCCGTCATGGCCTCGGCGAGGGTGGCGGCCACGTGGGCGGGGGGCACGGCGACGATGGCGAGGTCCACGGGGCCTTCGGGCGCCTCGTCGGTGCCCGCGCCGAGCGCGGCGGCCGTGCTGGCGCGTGCCGGGTCGTGGTCGCGCAGGTGGACCGTGACGCCCCGGCCCGCGAGGGCGATGGCGGCGGAGGTGCCGATCAGGCCGGTGCCGATGACGAGCGCTGTTCTCACTGGGCGATGTCCTTGCGCAGGGCGGCCGCGGCACCGAGGTAGACGTGCGCGATCCGGGACTTGGGCAGTTCGGTCTCGACGTGGGCGAGGAGCCGGACGACCCTCGGCATCGCGCCCTCGATGTCGAGTTCCTGTGCGCAGATCAGGGGGACGTCGACGATCCCGATGTGCCGGGCCGCGGCGGCGGGGAAGTCGCTGTGCAGATCGGGCGTGGCGGTGAACCAGATGCTGATGAGGTCGTCGGTGGTGAGGCCGTTGCGCTCGAGGACGGCGGTGAGCAGTTCCTCGACCTGCTCGCGCATGTGTCCGGCCTCGTCCCTTTCCAGCTGGACGGCGCCTCGGACCGCTCGTACCGCCACGTCGTGCTCCTTCGCCTGCGTCAGTGCTCCGTTCAGCCTAGTCAGCGGCGGGGCGGGCGCGCCGCCGCGCCCGCCCTCCGAGACGGAGCGAGACGGAGAACGGGCGCCGGAGGCGGTCGGAGCCGCTGCTGCCGGATGATCTCCTCCAGGTACGCAACAGGCCCAATGTCACCCGGACCGGGGCGCTCCGCCACCGGAGGTACGCGGCGGGCGGGACGCCCGTGCGGGGGAGCGGAGCAGCGGGCGCAGGCGTGTTGCGGGCCCCGGGGGCGGGGTGCGCGGCCAAGCTGGCGGCATGACCTCACGCCCCACCGCACGCCGTACCCTCCTGTTCGCCACAGCGGCTCTGACGATGACGACGGGCTGCGGCTCGAACGACGGGGGTGACGGCGGTACGAGCACGAACGCACCGCCCGCCACCGAAGCGTCCCCGACTCCCACCGAGGCGTCCCCGACTTCCACGGCCGCTCCGAGCGGCGGAGCCCCGCTGGCCAGGACCTCCCAGATCCCGGTCGGCGGCGGCATGGTCTTCCCGAAGGAGAAGGTGGTCGTGACCCAGCCCTCGGCGGGCGAGTTCAAGGCGTTCTCCGCGATCTGCACGCATCAGGGCTGCACGGTGAACAAGGTCGCGGACGGCACGATCGATTGTCCTTGCCACGGCTCCAAGTACCGTGTCGCGGACGGATCGGTGGCGGCGGGGCCCGCTCCGCGGCCGTTGCCGGCCGAGCAGATTATTGTCTCGGGGGAAACGATCACTCTGGCGTAATCTGCCGGGCATGACTCCGGACGAGCTGGTGCGCGAGCACACGATCTACTCCTGCGTGATGGGCTCGCGCGCCTTCGGTCTGGCGACCGAGGACAGCGACACGGACGTGCGGGGCGTGTACCTCGCCCCGACGTCCCTCTTCTGGCACTTCGACAAGCCCCCGGCGCATGTGGAGGGGCCCGGCGAGGACCATTTCAGCTGGGAGCTGGAACGCTTCTGCGAGCTCGCCCTGCGCAACAACCCGAACGTCCTGGAGTGCCTCCACTCCCCCGTGGTCGAGCACGTCGACGACCGGGGCCGTGAGCTCCTCGACCTCCGCGGGGCGTTCCTGTCCCGCCGGGCCCACCAGACCTTCGTCCGGTACGCCGTCGGACAGCGCCGCAAGCTCGACGCGGACGTCCGCCAGTACGGCGAGCCGCGCTGGAAGCACGCCATGCACCTGCTGCGGCTCCTGACCAGCTGTCGTGACCTGCTGCGCACGGGCGAGCTCCGCATCGACGTCGGCGAGGACCGCGACCGCCTCCTCGCGGTCAGGCGCGGCGAGGTGTCCTGGCCGGAGGTCGAGTCCTGGATGAACCGCCTCCAGGAGGAGGCCGACCGGGCCCACGACACGACCCCGCTCCCCGACGCCCCGGACGAGCCCCGCGTCCAGGACTTCCTGATCCGCGCCCGCCGCGCCTCGGCGCTGAGCGAGCTCTAGCTCACGCGTCCCAGAGCGCGCCGAAGGTCAGCAGGTCGCTGCGGTACTCGACGCGCTCCGCCCACTCCTTCGGCCAGGCGTCCGCGCCGAGGTGGGCGCCGGCGAAGGCGCCCGCGAGGGCGGCGATCGAGTCGGAGTCGCCGCGGGTGCAGGCGGCGCGGCGCAGCGCGGTGAGGGGCTCGTCGGGGAAGAGCAGGAAGCAGAGGAGGCCGGTCGCGAGGGCCTCCTCGGCGATCCAGCCGTCGCCGGTGTACTCGCAGGGGTCGAGCTCCGGGTCGGCCGTGCGCTGGACGGCGTCCAAGCGCTCCAGGACGGCCAGGCACTCGTCCCAGCCCCGCTGGACGAAGTGGAGGGCGCTGGGGTCCTGGGAGCGGGTCCACAGGTCACCGAGCCAGTGCTCGTGGTAGCGGGAGCGGTTCTCGTAGGCGTACGAGCGCAGCTGTCCGACGAGCCCGGTCGGGTCCACGCCCTGCGCGAGCAGGTACACGGCGCGGGCGGTGAGGTCGGAGGCGGCGAGCGCGGTGGGGTGACCGTGGGTCAGGCCCGACTGGAGCTGCGCGGCGCCGGCCCGCTGCTCCTCGCTCAGCCCTGGGACGATGCCGATGGGCGCGACCCGCATGTTGGCGCCGCAGCCCTTGGAGTGGATCTGGGAGGCGTCCTGCCAGGGCGTGTCGAGCATCAGGAGCCGACAGGCCTGGAGGCAGGTGTTGCCGGGGGCCCGGTTGTTCTCCGGGGAGCGGTACCAGTCGATGAACTCCTCCCTGACGGGGCCGGCGAGCCGCTCGGGGGCGAGCACGCCCCGGTCCATGGCCGTGCGGATGCCGCGGGCGAAGGCGAGGGCCATCTGGGTGTCGTCGGTGACGCGCCCGTTGTCGGGGAGCGCCATCTGCCGCCACGGGCCGTACCAACTGATGATCCGCGGCACGTCGCTGAACTCCGTCGGCCGGCCCAGCGCGTCCCCGAGCGCAAGCCCGATCAGGGAGCCGGTCGCGGCCTGCTTGGTGGCGGTGCGGGTGAGGTTCATGCGGGGCGTCCTTCCGGTCGCAGGAGGGGCGGGTGGAGGGCCGTGGCCTCGCCCGCCCGGTAGAGAGCGGCCGGTTTCCCCCGTCCGCCGGTGAGGCGCGGCGGTCCTTCCACGGCCTGGACGAAGCCGGGCGTGGTGAGGACCTTGCGCCGGAAGTTGGGGCGGTCGAGTTCGACGCCCCAGACCGTCTCGTAGACCTGCCGCAGCTCGCCGAGGGTGAACTCGGGAGGGCAGAAGGCGGTCGCGAGGCAGGTGTACTCGAGCTTGGCGCCGACCCGGTCGTGGGCGTCGGCGAGGATCCGGTCGTGGTCGAAGGCGAGCCGGCCCTGCGTCCCGTACGGGATCCAGCGGGCCTGGGCCGCGTCGCCGCCGCCGCGCGGTTCGGGAGGGTCGGGGACGAGCGCGGTGAAGGCGACGGAGACGACCCGCATCCTCGGGTCGCGGTCGGGTTCGGTGTAGGTGCGGAGCTGTTCGAGGTGGAGGCCGGCGACGGTGGCCTCGGAGAGCCCGGTCTCCTCGGCGAGTTCGCGGCGGGCGGCCCGCTCGGCGGACTCCTGGGGCAGGACGAATCCGCCGGGCAGGGCCCAGGCTCCGGCGTACGGCTCCTGGCCGCGCTCGACGAGCAGGACGTGGAGGCGTTCCTCGCGGACGGTGAGGACGGCGAGGTCGACGGTGACGGCGAACGGCTCGAAGGCGTACGGGTCGTAGCCCTTGGGGGCCCGGTGGGCGGTCATCGGCGCTCCGGCAGGGGGTCGGCGAGGTGCCAGCCCTCGGCGAGCAGCGCGTCGACGGCGGCGACGGCGGTCGCGAGCCGCTCCTCGTGGGGGCCGGTGAGGACGGCGGTGCGGCGGCCGGTGTGGGCGAGCTGGGTGAGGAAGCGGGCGGTCATCCAGGGCCGCAGGTGTTCCCCGTCGCGCAGGCCGTCGTCCTCGAAGTCGACGCCGCGGTGGTCGGTGAGCAGCCAGAGGTGCTGGCGGCCGAGGGCGGCGATCTCGCCGGTGGCGCGGCTGGTGGTGCCCATGTAGCGCTCGTGCCAGATGGTGGTGGCGAAGGCGTCGGTGTCGCAGAAGAGGACGGGTGAGCCGTCCCGGGCGGCCTCCTCCTCCAGTTCGGCCTGGCGCTGGGCGATGACGGGGAAGTCGGAGGAGCGGAAGGTGACCTCGGACCAGTCGGCGCCGGGGCGTTCGGCGCGGAGTTCGGCGAGTTTGAGTTCGCTGTACTCGCGCCCGTACTCCGGTACGTACCGGGTGCGGGCCCAGATGCCGCCGCGCCGCCGGTAGTGGTCGGCGAGGGCGAGGGCCATGGTGGTGGTGCCGGTGGACTCGGCGCCGAGGACGACGATCCGGCGGGTGAGCGCGGCCCGCACCGGTGCTTCCAGGAAGTCCCAGCAGCCGGCGGGGTCCGCGCGGACGGCGGTGCCGGAGACGGGGTGGCGGACGCGCTCCTGGTCGACGAGGACGGACGCGGCGCCGAAGCGGCGGCCGAGCTCCTCCCCGTACGGCTCCGAGGTGAAGACGGCGTCGACGCGTTCGGGCACGGCGGCCCGGAAGACGGCCATGTGGGCGGCCCACACGTCGGGGTCCTGGAGGTCGACGGGGATGTCGTCGACGGCGCCGACGACGAGGACGTCGGGGTGGATCTCGCGCATCCAGGCGACCCGGTCCTCCAGGGGGATGCTCTCCACGGAGGAGGCGCAGACGAGGACGGTGAGGCGCTCGCACCGGTCGCGGGCGGTGCGGACGAGGTGGTGGTGGCCGGCGTGCGGCGGATAGAACTTGCCGAGGACGAGGCCGTGGCCGTAGCGCTTCACGCGGTCGCTCCCGCCGGTCGGGGGGAGCCCGTGAGGTCCTTGGTCCAGCCGCGCAGGCCGAGGACGCAGAGCGTCATGAAGCCGACGTACAGCAGGGAGGTCAGGTAGAGCCCCTTGTAGGCGTAGAGCGGGACGTAGACGACGTCGGCGGCGATCCAGAGCCACCAGGACTCCAGCCGCTTGCGGCACTGGCCGTAGGTCGCCGTCAGGGAGAGCGCGGTGGTGAGGGCGTCCCAGAAGGGGACGGTCGAGTCGGTGACGCGGTCGAGGAGCAGGGTCAGGGCAAGGGTCCCCACCGCCCCCGCCGTGAGCAGCCAGGTCCACTCGGTGCGCGTGGTGCGGCGCACCGGGAGGTCGTCGGAGCCTGGTCCACCCCCGTGGGTCCAGGTCCACCAGCCGTACGCGGCGAGGGCGATGAAGACGATCTGGAGGCCGGCGTCGGCGTAGAGCCCGGCCTGGGTGAAGAGCAGGACGAAGAAGAGGTTGTTGGCGATGCCGATGGGCCAGTTGGCCAGGTGCTGGCGGGCGACGAGCCAGACGCAGAGGGCTCCGCTGCCGAATCCCAGGACCTCGGTCCAGCTGACCGGGGTGTCCAGGACGGTGAGGAGCGGCTGTTGCAAGGGTTCGAGTACGTCTGCGAGGCTCACGCCCGCCTCCTTAAGAGTCACCCTGACTATAAAGGTCGGCGGACCGCCGCCACAAGTCCCGTCGTGGACGCGACGAAGCCCGTGACCGCCGGGCGGTCACGGGCTTCGTCGGTGGAGCGGGGGCCTTACATGCCGACTTCCTTCATCAGCATGCCGACCTCGGTGTTGGTCAGGCGGCGCAGCCAGCCCGACTTCTGGTCGCCCAGGGCGATCGGGCCGAAGGCGGTGCGGACCAGCTTCTCGACCGGGAAGCCCGCCTCGGCGAGCATCCGGCGCACGATGTGCTTGCGGCCCTCGTGCAGGGTGACCTCGACCAGGTAGTTCTTGCCGGTCTGCTCGACCACGCGGAAGTGGTCGGCGCGGGCGTAGCCGTCCTCCAGCTGGATGCCGTCCTTCAGGCGCCGGCCGACCTCGCGGGGCAGCGGGCCGGTGATGGCGGCCAGGTAGGTCTTCTTCACGCCGTACTTCGGGTGCGTGAGGCGGTGGGCCAGCTCGCCGTGGTTGGTGAGCAGGATGATGCCCTCGGTCTCCGTGTCGAGCCGGCCGACGTGGAACAGCCGGGTCTCGCGGTTGGTGACGTAGTCGCCGAGGCACTGGCGGCCGTCCGGGTCCTCCATGGTGGAGACGACGCCGGACGGCTTGTTCAGCGCGAAGAAGAGGTACGACTGGGTGGCGACGGTCAGGCCGTCCACCTTGATCTCGTCCTTCTCCGGGTCGACGCGCATGCCCT
Organism: Streptomyces sp. NPDC006197; assembly: GCF_040613865.1. Taxonomy (NCBI): domain Bacteria; kingdom Bacillati; phylum Actinomycetota; class Actinomycetes; order Kitasatosporales; family Streptomycetaceae; genus Streptomyces; species Streptomyces sp. NPDC006197. Next base: position 10,199 of record NZ_JBEXSZ010000001.1, read on the forward strand.
GCTCGACGACGATCTCGCCGTTGACCTCGACGCGGGCCTGCTCGATGAGCTCCTCGCAGGCGCGCCGCGAGCCCATGCCGGCGCGGGCGAGGACCTTCTGCAGCCGCTCGCCCTCCTGCTCGGCGCCGGGGAAGGTCTTGGGGGTCTTGATCTCGGGCTTGCCGGCGTACCGCTCCCGGTTGCGCTCCTCCGTGCGGGCGTCGTACTCGCGCGAGCGGGCGGGCGCCGTACGGCCGCCGCCGCGCTGCGGGGACTGCCGGGGGCCGCCCTTGGCGCCGCCGCGCGCGGCCGTGCCCCGGCCGCGCTTGGGGGCGTCCGAGGAGCTGCCGGAGCCGCCGTAGCGCTCGTCGTAGGTGCGCTCCTCCGGGCGCGCCTTGCGCGGGCTGGAGCCGGTCGGCCGGCCGCCGCCCTGGCCGGGACGCCCGCCGCCGCCCTGCCCCGGACGCCCGCCGCCCTGGCCGGGACGTCCGCCGCCCTGGCCCTGCCGGTCGTCGCGGCCGTTGCCGGCGCCGCGGTAGTTCCCGCGCCCGCCGCCACCGCCGCTGTTGCCGCGGCCGCCGCCGCTGCCGCCGCGGCCGCCGCTGTTGCCACCACGGCTCCCGCCGTTGTTTCCGCTGCTGTTCCTGCCGCTGCTGCTTCGCATCAAAGTTCCGTCTTGTCGTCTACGTCTGCGTCCGGGTCGAACGACGGGACGCCTTCCAGGGAGTCCGCCTCGACCGCCTCGGCCTCGGGGAGGAAGGGGGCGAGTTCGGGGAGTTCGTCCAGGCCGCGCAGGCCCATCCGCTCCAGGAAGTAGTTCGTCGTCCTGTACAGGATCGCACCTGTTTCGGGTTCCGCGCCCGCCTCCTCCACCAGACCCCGCTGGAGGAGGGTCCGCATCACGCCGTCGCAGTTGACTCCGCGGACCGCGGAGACCCGGGAACGGCTGACCGGCTGGCGGTAGGCGACGACCGCGAGGGTCTCCAGGGCCGCCTGGGTGAGCCGTGCCTGCTGCCCCTCCAGGACGAAGGCCTCGACGGCCGGGGCGAAGGCGGCGCGGGTGTAGTAGCGCCAGCCGCCGGCGACCCGCCGCAGCTCGAAGCCGCGGCCCTGGGCGGTGTACTCCTCGGCCAGCTCGTGCAGGGCGTCGGCCACCTCGCTCGGGGTGCGCTCCAGGACCTTGGCGAGGTGCGCCTCGGTGGCGGGCTCGTCGACGACCATGAGGACGGCTTCGAGGGCGGGCTTGAGGTCGCTCACGCGGTGGCCTCCTGGTCGAATTCGTCGGTCACGGCCGCGGACGGGTCCGTCTCCCCGCCGGTCCAGGAGACCGTGAGGTCCCCGAGGGCGGTCTCCTGGTCGAGGGCGACGGCCTTCTCCCGGTAGAGCTCCAGGAGGGCGAGGAAGCGGGCGACGACGGTGAGGGTGTCGCCGGCGTCCTCGATCAGCTCCCGGAAGACGGCCGAGCCGCGCTCGCGGAGCAGTGCGACGACCACCGCGGCCTGGTCCCGGACGCTGACGAGCGGGGCGTGGATGTGGTCGACGTACACCTGGGGCTCGGCCCTGGGCTGCATGGCCTTGGCGGCGAGCCTGGCGAAGCCCTCGGCGCCGATGGAGATGACGACCTCGGGCAGCAGCTCGGCGTGGTGCGGTTCGAGTCCGACGGTACGGGGGTGGCGGTGGCCCTCGGCCTCCCAGCGCTCCTCGAAGATCTCGGCGATCCGCTTGTACGCGCGGTACTGGAGGAGCCGGGCGAAGAGCAGGTCGCGGGCCTCCAGGAGGGCGAGGTCGGCCTCGTCCTCCACCTCGGCGGCGGGGAGCAGCCGGGCGGCCTTCAGGTCGAGGAGGGTGGCGGCGACGACGAGGAACTCGGTGGTCTGGTCGAGGTCCCCGTCGGGCCCGAGGGCCCGCAGGTGCGCCATGAACTCGTCGGTGACCCGGGAGAGGGCGACCTCGGTGACGTCGAGCTTGTGCTTGGTGATCAGCTGGAGGAGCAGGTCGAAGGGCCCCTCGAAGTTCGAGAGCCGCACGGTGAACCGCCCGTCCCCACCCTCGGGTCCCCCACCACCGGACGCTTCCGGGGCCGCGGACACCCCCGGAACTCCCAGGGCCTCGGGGCCCTCCGGAGCCTCCGGGACCTCCCAAGCCTCGGTCGGGGCGGCGGGTGCCGTCCCCGGTGTCCCGCCCGGGCCGCGGCCCAGGGGGCGGCGGCCCGGCGGGCGGGACGTTTCGTCAGAGGCGTGGTGCATGGAGGTCCAGGGGGAACGAGGAGGACGGCAGCCCGCAGGCTACCGTCAGCGGCCGCGCAGGCGGCGGACGAGGATGCTCGCGTCGCCGCGGGACTCCAGGTCCGCCAGGACGACCGCGACGGCCTCCCGGACGATCCGGCCCCGGTCGACGGCGAGACCGTGCTCACCGCGCAGGACGAGCCGGGCGTGCTCCAGGTCCATCAGCTCCTCGGCGGAGACGTAGACCGTGATCTTCTCGTCGTGGCGCTCGCGGCCACTGGGCCGCCGGTTCGCGGTGCGGCCGCCGCGTCGCCGGGCCGCCGCGGGGGCGGGCACCTGGGCGCCGGGCGCGGCCTTGGGGGCCGGCCCCTCGGGCTCGGCCGTCCGGGCCCGCGGTTCCGCGGCCTCGGAGTCCGCCGGGGCGTGCTCCGCGGATCCCTCGGCCGCTGCCGTGTCGCTCTCGGCGGCCGGCGCCGGGACGGCCCGGCGGGGTGCGGACGCCTGGAGCGCCGTCCCCCCGGTCGTACGGAAGAGTTCGTCGGCTCCGGGCAGACTCACTCGGCGTGACACCGGGCGAGCACCTCCCTGGCGAGCTGACGGTAGGCGGCGGCGCCCACGGAGTTGGAGGCGTACGTGGTGATGGGCTCGCCGGCGACCGTGGTCTCCGGGAAGCGCACGGTCCGCCCGATGACCGTGTGGTACACGTGGTCGTCGAAGGCCTCGACGACGCGCGCGAGGACCTCACGGCTGTGCACGGTCCGGGAGTCGTACATCGTGGCGAGGATGCCGTCGAGCTCCAGCTCGGGGTTGAGCCGCTCCTGGACCTTCTCGATGGTCTCGGTGAGCAGCGCGACTCCGCGCAGCGCGAAGAACTCGCATTCCAGCGGCACGATGACCTTGTGAGCCGCCGTCAGGGCGTTCACGGTCAGCAGGCCGAGCGAGGGCTGACAGTCGATCACGATGTAGTCGTAGTCGTTCATCAGCGGCTTCAGCGCGCGCTGGAGCGTGGACTCGCGCGCGACCTCGCTGACCAACTGGACTTCGGCGGCCGAGAGGTCGATGTTGCTCGGCAGCAGGTCCATGTTGGGCACGGCGGTCTTGAGGAGCACCTCGTCCGCCGACATGCCCCGCTCCATGAGCAGGTTGTAGACGGTGAGGTCGAGCTCCATCGGGTTCACGCCGAGGCCGACCGACAGGGCTCCCTGCGGGTCGAAGTCGACGAGCAGCACCCGTCGTCCGTACTCGGCGAGCGCGGCACCCAGGTTGATGGTCGACGTGGTCTTGCCGACGCCGCCCTTCTGGTTGCACATCGCGATGATCTTCGCGGGTCCGTGGTCGGTCAGGGGACCCGGGATCGGGAAGTACGGCAGGGGCCGTCCGGTGGGGCCGATCCGCTCGCGGCGCTGGCGGGCAGCGTCGGGTGCGAGGGTGGCCGCGTACTCCGGATCGGGCTCGTACTCGGCGTCGGGGTCGTAGAAGTGCCCCTCGGGCACCTCGTCGTAGGCGGCGAAGTGGGTGGACTCTCGGCCCATCTCGTTGCCGGCCGTGGCGTTCACGTGTAGGCCGTCCATCGTCTTCATCGTGTGGGCACTCGTCATGGGCTGGTGCGTCGCGAAGGTCCGCACCGCGACGGAGCCGATCGGGGCACCTGGCGCACCGCTCCCGGGAGTAAATGTCGACTCATTCACAAGTCGTCTTACCTCCTTGGATGTGACCAGGAACATTTATCGATAGGTCAGCGTGGCACCATGCCGACGGTTGGCGACTCTATGGCGTGTCACCGCTCCGCAGCAACACAATCCGCCGGACCCGGCCCGATGTGTCGGCAACCGAACACGTCTCTGTCAAGGGTGCGCAGGCATGCATCCACACGTTTCAGGGGTGTGCGAAACGGTTAAAGGGTTACGTTCGAGGCGAGTTGCCCGAACGTTTCGGCGGGGCCGGAGACGCACCCGGCCGGACCTTGTCGAACAAGGTCCGGCCGGGTGCGTGATATTGACGGCACGCGTTGACGGGGCCGCCGTCAACGGGCCTTCCGGGGTCAGGCCAGGAGGCTGGCGAGCTCGACGTGCTCGAGGCCGTGCGCCTCGGCGACCTCCTTGTAAACCACCTTGCCGTCATGGGTGTTGAGGCCCAGGGCGAGGGCGGAGTCGCGGCGCAGCGCCTCGACCCAGCCGTTGTTCGCCAGCGACACGATGTAGGGCAGCGTGGCGTTGGTGAGGGCGTAGGTGGAGGTGTTCGGGACAGCGCCCGGCATGTTCGCGACGCAGTAGAAGACCGAGTTGTGGACCTGGAAGGTCGGCTCGGCGTGGGTGGTCGGGTGCGAGTCCTCGAAGCAGCCGCCCTGGTCGATCGCAATGTCGACAAGGACACTTCCGGGCTTCATCTTGGCGACGAGCTCGTTGGTGACCAGCTTCGGGGCCTTGGCGCCCGGGATGAGGACGGCGCCGATGACGAGGTCGGCCTCGACGACGGCCTTCTCCAGCTCGTAGGCGTTGGAGACGATCGTCTTCACCTTGGTGCCGAAGATCTTGTCGGCCTCGCGGAGCTTGTTGATGTCACGGTCGAGCAGGGTCACATGGAAGCCCATGCCGACGGCGATCTGGGTGGCGTTCCAGCCGGAGACGCCGCCGCCGATGACGACGCACTCGCCGGCGTGGGTGCCGGGGACGCCTCCGGGGAGGACGCCTCGGCCGCCGACGGAGCGCATCAGGTGGTACGCGCCGACCTGCGGGGCCAGGCGGCCCGCGACCTCGGACATCGGGGCGAGCAGCGGGAGCGCGCGGTTCGCGGTCTCGACCGTCTCGTACGCGATGGCGGTGGTGCCGGACTCCAGGAGCGCGTCCGTGCACTCCCGGGAGGCGGCGAGGTGCAGGTAGGTGAAGAGCGTCTGGTCCTTGCGGAGGCGGTGGTACTCCTCCGCGATCGGCTCCTTGACCTTGAGGAGCAGGTCGGCGGTGGCCCAGACCTCGTCGGCGGTGGCGAGGATCTCGGCGCCGGCGGCGACGTACTCCTCGTCCGTGATCGAGGAGCCGACACCGGCGTTCTGCTCGATGAAGACCTGGTGGCCGTGGCGGACGAGCTCGTGGACACCGGCAGGGGTGATGGCCACGCGGAACTCGTTGTTCTTGACCTCGCGGGGGATGCCGACCTTCATCGTCGATCACGGTCCTTGAATCAGGGGGATAACTGGGGCACTGCGATACATACCCGGATGCACTGCGGCGCACCGGGGCAGACCACGTTCGAACGCGGCTCACCCAGTCTAATGAAGGAGTTCCCCCTGTCTAGCCTTTCAAAGTACTAATCTTCGACGGAGCCACTGCGGATTTCGTAGGCCGTCGGCTCCGTTTCCAGCAGTCTCTCGGCCGCCGACCGGTGCAGACCCGCCGCCGCGGGGTCGCCGAGCCGGTCGAGGGTGTCCGCCAGCCGCAGCTGCAGCGCGGCCTGGAGCCGGGCGTCCTTGGCCCGGCGGGCCCACTCCACCGCCTCCTCGCAGGTCCGCAGGGACTCCTCGGGCCGTCCGGCGTACTCCTGGACCCGGGCCGCCTCGCTCAACGCCCGTGCGTAGCCCGGGAGATCGGAGAGCCTCCGATAGCCGGCCGCGGCGGCCCGCCAGCTCCGCAGGGCCTCCCCGTACCGCCCCGCATAGGTCTGTACGGCTCCGAGGCGGCCGTACAGCCGGGCCTGGTCGGCGCGCTCGTCCCGGGCGAGGCGCTGGGCGAGCGCCCGCCCGTACCAGTCGCCGGCCCGCTGCCAGTCCCCCAGCTCCTGATACGAGCCACCTACGGATTCCATTGCGCGACCGGTCGCGTACGGGTCATTTGCTGCGCGTCCGGCATCCAAAGCCGACCGATATCGCAGCAGAGCATCCTTCGTCCTGCCGGTCTTGGCATCCAGATCGGCCAGGTTGAGCAGGGCGGCGGCCCGCTCCCGGTGCAGCCCGTGCCGCTCGGCCACGTCCAGGACCAGCCGGTGCAGGCCGTACAGCTCGGGAGCGGCGGCCTCCGCGCCCCGGTGCGCGGCGAGCGCCCTGACGAGGGAGGCGACCAGCCGGCGCGCGAGGGTGTCGAGCTCTCCGTCGGCGACGGCCAGCCGGGCGGAGGCGAGGAGTACGGCCTGCCGGGAGTCCAGCCAGGCGGCGCCCGCGGCCGCGCTCGGGAAACGCAGCGCGCGCGGGAGCCCGGCCAGCTTCCGGCGGGCCGGCGAGCCCTCGGGTTCGGTGACCGCGCGGCAGGACTGGAGGAGTCGCACGGTCCGCTCCAGCATCCGGGCCCGGGCGAGCTGCACCTCGGCGGGCCGGTCGCGCTCCTCCAGCTGAGCGCGAAGGAGGGGGACGAGGTGCGCGCGCACCTCGTACTGTCCGTCCTCGCCGCCCGAGACCAGCCCCAGGGCGGCGAAGTCGGCGAGGGTCGTCGCGGCCGCCGAGACCGAGCAGCCGGCCAGGGCGGAGGCGGTGTGGGCGTCGGCCCGGCCCAGCGGGGCCAGGGCGAGGAAGCGCAGTATCCGGGCGGCCGCGGCGGGCAGCGCCTCGTGCGCGAGCAGGAAGGTCCGGGTGAGCGGGTCGCCGCTCAGCCCGCGCAGCCGCTTGGCGAGGTCGGCGACCGAGGCCTTCGGCTGCGCGGAGAGCCAGCCGCCGGCCAGGACGACCGCGGCGGGCAGCCCCCCGCACTCCTCGACGAGCGCCTCGGCGGCCTGCGGGTCCACGGTGATGCGGACGGAGCCGGTGAAGGCCGTCAGCAGCTCGATGGCCGACTTGGGGTCGAGGCCGCCGAGGGTGCAGGGCCGTACGTCGGGAATGCCGGTGAGCGGACCGCGGGCGACCCCCACCACCAGGGCGTCGGGGTTGTCGGGGATCAGCGGGTCGGCCTGCTCGGCGTCGACGGCGTCGTCCAGGAGCAGGACGGCCCGGCGGTCGGCCAGCGCGTTCCTGACGAGCTCGGCCAGCTCGTCCTCACCGGCTCCCGGAGGTTCGGCGACCCCGAGCGCGGCGAGGAGCTCCTGGGCGGCCCGCGCGGTGGGGACGGGCTCGCCGCCGGGCTCGGTGAGCCGGGCCCGGAAGACGCCGTCCGGGTAGCGGTCGGCGAGCCCGGCGGCCAGTTCCTCGGCGAGAGCCGTCCGCCCGGAGCCGGGCTTGCCGGCGATGAGCAGGACCCGGGCGCGGGGGGCCTTGCGGCCGGTGAGGGTGTCGAGGCCGGTCCGCTCGATGTCGGCGCGCAGGGCCTTCAACTCACGCTGCCGGCCGAAGAACTGACGGCCGCCGGCCGCCGCCACCGCCTGATCCGTCACGGGCCACGCTCCCGTCCACCTGCGCACGAGCCGATCCCGCGGGGGGCTCCGCACGGGCGATTCCGAGCGTAGTTCAGGGCGGGAGGGGGACTTGGCGGAGCAGGGCGGAGGAATCCCCTGATCGGATCAACAGATCGTCACACCAACAGCCCTTTCCACCAAACCGCGCCCCCCGTTGCGGGCAATCGCTCCGCCGGGGCGATGCCCACCCACCCCCGTTGTGGGCCGCGCCCGCCGGGGCGGTGCCCACCCCCGCCCACCCCGTTGTGGGCAATCGTTCCGCTGGGGCGGAACGGGTGGGCACAACGGACGGCGCCCCTTGCCGGCGCCAGAGGCTCCCGCGCCTGAACCCGCACCCCGTTGCGCGCCGCACTGGTGGTGCGGGGCCAGGCGCGGAACGCGGAGGCGCCGCTGAGGGCGCCGTCCCGTGTGCCCACCCGTCCCGCCCTGCGGGACGATTGCCCACACGGGGGTGGGCACCGTCCGCCCTGGCGCGGGCCGACACCGGCGCGGGCGGGGGTTCGGCGGGCACCGTCAGAGCCTGGATCGCGGGGAGGAGCGTGGGCTCGTGGGTCGAGAGGGGCGTGGGGAGGGTCGCCAACGCGTCCAGGAGTTCTTCCGCCAGGGGGCGGAGGTCCGGGCGGGGGACCGGGGACGCGCCGGCCGTCTCCGGGGCCGGGGGGCCGCCCGCCGCCTTCCAGCGGGCCGCCAGGGCGCTCGCGTCGCGGCCGTCCTCCGCCGCCTGGCGGAGTTCGTGGCCCACCAGGTCCTCCGGCTGGACCCAGGTCAGGCGGAGGGTCACCGGTCCCCGCTCGTCAGCGTCGCGAAGGCCGACTCATGGGCTCGGCGCGCTTCCGTGTCCCGGGCGAAGACCTCCCGGGCCACCCGGGCCAGCGCCCTCGCCGGGGCGTGCAGGTCCAGGCGGCTCGCCTCCGCCACCTGCTTCGCCCACTCGGAGGGGACGGCCGGCTCGCCGTGCAGCGCGCCCACGAGCGCGCCCGCCATCGTGGCGATCGAGTCGCAGTCGCGGCCGTAGTTGACCGCGCCCAGGACCGTACGCCGGAAGTCGCCCTCGCCGACGAGCAGCATGCCGAGGGCGATCGGGAGTTCCTCGATCGCGTGCAGCCGGGAGGGGCGGCGGGCACCGAGGGAGGGGGCGCGGTAGTCGGGCCCGACCGTGTCGAAGGGGGCGACCGCCCGGCGGAGGGGCGTGAGGGCGGACTCGAAGTCCGTGTGGCCGGAGGCGACTTCGGCGACCGCCTCGATCGCCGCCCGCGTTCCGTCCTTCGCCAGGGCCAGGGCCGTCTCGACCACGGACGCCGGCGTGGCGTCCGGCGCGCAGGCCGCCGCGACCGCGGCCGCGAAGACCCCCGCCGCCTCCCGGCCGTAGGAGGACTGGTGCGCGCCCGTCAGGTCGATCGCCTCGGCGTAGGCGGCCGTCGGATGGGCGGCGTTGACCAGGCCGACGGGCGCCATGTACATCGCCGCCCCGCAGTTGACGACGTTGCCGTTGCCGGCCTCGCGCGGGTCCACGTGGCCGTAGTGCAGCCGGGCCACGATCCACTTCTCGGCGAGGAAGATCCGCTGGAGGGGCAGCGCCTCGGCCTCCAGTTCCGGGATCCAGACGGGGGAGCCCATGAGTTCGGGGACGAGGTGGTCCGCGACCGCGTACGCGTCGAGGTGGCCGCGGACCTTCTCGTACACCCGGATCAGCGCGTGGGTCATCAAGGTGTCGTCGGTGACGTGCCCGTCGCCCTTGTGGTACGGCGCGATGGGGCGGGCGGTGCGCCAGTCGCCGCCGTTCCAGGGGCCGACGATCCCGGTGACGCGGCCGCCGTGGCGTTCCAGGATCTGCTCGGGGGCGTAGCCCTCGACGGGGCCGCCGAGCGCGTCGCCGACGGCGGCCCCGAGGAGGCTGCCGGTGATCCGGTCATCCAGTGTGGGTGTCATGTCGGAATTGTCCACCCGGGGTGGGCGGTTCCGTGGCTCCGAGCGACCCGGCGAGTTCCACCAGGTCCGTACCCGCGAGCCGGGGCAGCGCACAGCCGGCGAGCGTCCTGCACGCCTCCCGCCAGCTCGCCGGGACCGAACGGCCGCCGCCCAGCGCGCCGGTGAGCGCGCCCGCGAGCGCCGGGGCCGAGTCGGCGACCCGGGAGAGGCAGGCGGCGGCCGGTACCGCCGCCGTCATCTCGCCCCGGGCGGCGGTGGCGAGGGCCAGGGCGACCGGGACGGTCTCGGCGGCGGCGATGCCGTAGCTGTAGACGTGGTCCACGATCTGGTGCTCCAGGAGCGGGACGAGCTCGAAGGCCGAATCGGCGGCCCGGGCCAGCTGCACGGCGTGCCGGGCGTTGCGGCCGATCTCGGTGACGGGCGGGAGTTCGGCGAGCGCCGCCTCCACGGCCTCGTCGACCGCCGCCCCGCCGAGGGCCGCGGCGACGGCCGCCGCCGTCGCCCGGGCACCGTGGACGCCGTCGCCGTCCTGCGTGTACCGGGCGTCGAACTCGGCGAGTTCGGCGGCGGCGCGGGGGTCGCCCGGGTGGACCAGGGCCAGGACGGCGGCCCGGACGCAGGCCGCGTCGTCGAAGTAGTGCGGGTTGTCGTGGCCCGTGGCGGGCGGGCGCAGGCCGGTGGCGAGGTTGCCGAGGCCCGCGCGCACCGAGATCCGGGCGCGGAGGGGGAGTACGGCCGACTCGACCTCGGGGGCGCGGTCGGCCGCGGCGGCGACCTGTCCGGCGAGGGCGTTCCAGGCGAGGTCGACGGCGGCGCGGAGCCGGCGGTCCGGGGGAAGCCCGGCGAAGACCGGGCCGGAGGCGGCGAGGACGGCCTCAGCGGTGAAGACCGCCCACTCGGCGTCGTCCGAGGGGCCGAGACGGAGGGGCTCGGGGGGCTGGTTGAGGGCGATGGGGACGGGGAGGGTGGTCGTCGCGTTCTGCTCGGCGAAGGTGTCGAGTTCGCGGGTGAGGCGGCGGGTCCATTCGGGCATGCGGGCGGCGCGGTGCCTTGCGGCGGGCCAGCCGGCGGCGTCGCCCGCGGCGATCCCGAGGAGCAGGCCCTCGACCGCGTCGCGGGTCGCCCTGGCCTGGGCGGCCGGCGCCGGGACCTCGTGGGCTCCGCCCCAGGAGCCGGTGCCGTGGGCCGGGGCGGAGTCCTGGAGCGTGCCGACGGCCGGGGCGATGCCGTGGGCCGGGGCCGGGGTCTGGAGCGCGTCGACCGTCGGTGTGCGGTCCGGCACCGGGGTCGGGTGCAGCAGGGCGTCGACCGCTGGGACGGTGTCCGGCACCGGGGGCTGTGCCCACCCGTCCCGCCCCGCGGGACGATTGCCCACAGCTGGTGCAACGGCGGCCGCGGCGGTCGGCGGCGTCGGGTCCGTACTCATCAGGACTCTCCCTCCGAAGTGAGGAGGTCCGCCACGTCCAGGACGTGGTAGCCGCGCATCGAGGGGAGGCAGCTGCCGGTGACCGGGGCGATGGCCGCGGCCCAGTCGGCCGGGATCGCGTTCGTGCCGCCCGCCGCGCCGGCCAGGGCGCCCGCCACCGCCGCCGTCGTGTCGGCGTCGCGGCCCATGTTGACGGCGGTGAGGACGGCCGTGCGGAAGTCCCCCCGGGCCGCCGCGAACGCGCCGAACGCCAGGCCCACCGCCTCCGGGGCCAGGTCCGTCCAGGGGTAGCCGCCGATGACGACGGCCGAGCGGACCTGCCGCTCGCGGGTGAGCGGGTCCGGCTGGACGCGCTGGGCCGCGACGACCGCGCGGCGCAGCGAGCGGGCCGTCCAGGAGTCCATCGGGACGACCGAGAGGGCCGCCGCGATCACCGACGTGACGGTCGCTCCCGCCATCGCCGCCGCCACGCCCGCCGCCACCGCCTGGCCGCCGTAGATGCCCTCGCCGTCGTGGCTGACGCTGCCGTCGATCGCGACGAGCCGGGCCGCCTCCGCGGGGCGTCCGGCCGCGAAGACCCCGAAGGGGGCGGCCCGCATGGCCAGCCCGTCCGACCAGGCGTGGCGGTGCTGGGCGGAGATGGGGGCCGCCAGGCCCCGGCGGAGGTTCTCCAGGGTGCCGCGCTCGGAGAAGCCCGCGCCGCGGAAGGGGCCTTCGTCGAGGTCGGCGATCCAGTGGTGCCAGGCCCGTTCGACGTGGTGGACGGTGAGGGCGGAGCCGTGCCGGGCGAGGAGCAGGCCCGAGAAGATGGCGTACTCCGTGTCGTCGGTGCCGGCGGGGCTGTCCGTCACGAATCCTTCGATGCGGCCCCAGCGGCGGCGGATCTCGGAGGGCCGCATGTTCTCGGCGGGCGCGCCGAGCGCGTCGCCGACGGCGAGGCCGAGGAGCGCTCCTCTCGCCCGTTCACGCGTGTCGCAGGCCGTGCTGGTCACCATCTCGCGCCCCTTCCTCGACGGGGGCGCCGACAGCGGCGCCCCGATGCCTGGATCTGTGCCACCACGGGCCGCGAACTCGCCGAAGAAACGTCTCTGTCACCCGGCTGACATCCCGCCAGGTTGGGGTGCCCTCACTGAGGCGGGCCTTAGTAAGTACGGCCTGGCTTGCTGGCGCGCCCCTTACATCGGGCGTATTTTCGATGTGTTGGGGGCGGCGGATGCATCCAGGCCCGCCGGAACGAGGGGAGAACCATGTCCATCATCGAAGCCCAGGCGCCACTGCACGAGGCCCACCGCGACAACCACACGCACCGCGACGTGAACGGCGGTTGGCTGCGCCCGGCGGTGTTCGGCGCGATGGACGGTCTCGTCTCGAACCTCGCCCTGATGACCGGTGTCGCCGGTGGCGCGGTCTCCTCGGGGACCGTCGTCATCACCGGCCTCGCGGGCCTCGCGGCCGGAGCCTTCTCCATGGCGGCCGGCGAGTACACCTCCGTCGCCTCGCAGCGCGAGCTCGTCCAGGCGGAACTGGACGTCGAGCGCCGTCAGTTGCGCAAGCACCCGGTCGACGAGATGGAGGAGCTCGCCGCGCTCTACGTCTCCCGCGGCGTCGAGCCCGCTCTCGCCCGCGAGGTCGCGATGCAGCTGTCGAAGGACCCCGAGCAGGCGCTGGAGATCCACGCCCGCGAGGAGCTCGGCATCGACCCGGACGACCTGCCGTCGCCGATGGTCGCCGCCGTCTCGTCCTTCGGCTCCTTCGCGCTCGGTGCGCTCCTCCCCGTCCTGCCGTACCTGCTCGGGGCGACCGCGCTCTGGCCGGCCGTGCTGCTCGCGCTCGTCGGGCTCTTCGCCTGCGGCGCCCTGGTGGCCCGGGTGACCGCCCGCGGCTGGCTCTTCAGCGGTATGCGCCAGCTCGTCCTGGGCGGGGCGGCCGCGGCCGTCACGTACGGGCTCGGCATGCTCTTCGGGGCCGCGTTGTAGCCCCCGTGAAGGCCGGTGCGGATTCCGTGCCGGGCCGGTACGGATTCCGTACCCGTACAGAAGACCGAGAGGCTCCCCAAAGGGACCTCTCGGTCTTTTCGTGGCACCCTTTCGGGACATAGGCCCCGGAATGGTTGTGACGTATATCCCTGGTCGGATCCGCCGGGGCGATGAGACACTATGCAGGACGCCACATATGTAGCCGGTTACTCGGCGGTTTCGAACCCGTGACCAGTGGGAAAGAGGCCTGAGCGTCACCGGGCAACGAAGCCCACTCTCAGCGACGGGTCGCCGGAGTCCCGAAGAACCTCCGGACCTCCGATCCGTCCCCCGCGGGACAGTTCCTGTCGCCGCACCCCACAGGTGAACCCACACCATCGCTGCGTATCGGTGATGTCCGCATGTTGGAATGAGCTATCCACTTCGCGAGAAGCCAGCCATCATGTAACCTGCACGAAATTTCGCGGAGGGCCAACGTCGTCCCTCGGCAGCTCCATATGCCACGACGACGACGGGAGAGCCGATGCGTTCCGACGCCTGGTCGCCCATGGACGGTCGCCCCGCTGCACAGGGGATGTACGACCCCCGTAACGAACACGACGCCTGCGGTGTCGGGTTCGTGGCCACCCTCACCGGTGTAGCCAGCCACGCGCTGGTCGAGCAGGCGCTGACCGTACTGCGCAACCTCGAGCACCGCGGCGCCACCGGCTCCGAGCCCGACTCCGGCGACGGCGCCGGCATCCTGCTCCAGGTCCCGGACGCCTTCCTCCGCGAGGTCGCAGAATTCGAGCTCCCCGAGGCCGGCGCGTACGCCGTCGGCATCGCCTTCCTCCCCGAGGACGGCACCGACGAGACCGTCGCCCAGATCGAGACGATCGCCGCCGAAGAGGGCCTGAACGTCCTCGGCTGGCGCGAGGTCCCCGTCGCCCCCGAGCTGCTCGGCGCCTCCGCCCGCGCCACCATGCCGGTCTTCCGCCAGCTCTTCGTGGCCGACGGCGAGAACACGGGCATCGCGCTCGACCGCAAGGCCTTCGTCCTGCGCAAGCGCGCCGAGCGCGAGGCCGCGACGTACTTCCCGTCGCTCTCCGCCCGCACCATCGTCTACAAGGGCATGCTGACCACCGGCCAGCTGGAGCCCTTCTTCCCGGACCTGTCGGACCGCCGCTGCGCCACCGCCGTGGCCCTGGTCCACTCCCGGTTCTCCACCAACACCTTCCCGAGCTGGCCGCTGGCCCACCCGTACCGCTTCGTCGCCCACAACGGTGAGATCAACACCGTCAAGGGCAACCGGAACTGGATGACGGCCCGCGAGGCCCAGCTCGAGTCCACCGTCTTCGGTGACGGCGCGCTGGAGCGGATCTTCCCGATCTGCACCCCGGACGCCTCCGACTCGGCCTCCTTCGACGAGGTCCTGGAGCTCCTCCACCTCGGCGGCCGCTCCCTGCCGCACGCGGTCCTGATGATGGTCCCGGAGGCGTGGGAGAACCACGAGACCATGGACCCGGACCGCCGCGCCTTCTACCAGTACCACTCCACGCTGATGGAGCCCTGGGACGGCCCGGCATGCGTCACCTTCACCGACGGCGTCCAGGTCGGCGCGGTCCTCGACCGCAACGGTCTGCGCCCCGGCCGCTACTGGGTCACCGACGAGGGCCTCGTCGTCCTCTCCTCCGAGGTCGGCGTCCTCGACATCGACCCCGCCAAGGTCGTCCGCAAGGGCCGCCTCCAGCCCGGCAAGATGTTCCTCGTCGACACCGCCGAGCACCGCATCGTCGAGGACGACGAGATCAAGGCCGCCCTCGCCGCCGAGCACCCCTACGCGGAGTGGCTGGAGACCGGCGAGATCGAGCTCTCCGACCTCCCCGAGCGCGAGCACATCGTGCACACCCACGCCTCGGTCACCCGCCGCCAGCAGACCTTCGGCTACACCGAGGAAGAGCTCCGCGTCATCCTCGCGCCGATGGCCCGCACGGGCGGCGAGCCGCTCGGCTCCATGGGCACGGACTCGCCCATCGCGGCCCTGTCGGCCCGCCCGCGGCTGCTCTTCGACTACTTCACGCAGCTCTTCGCGCAGGTCACGAACCCGCCGCTGGACGCCATCCGCGAGGAGCTGGTGACGAGCCTGCGCTCCTCGCTCGGCCCCGGCAGCAACCTGCTCGACCCCACCGCCTCGTCGTGTCGCAGCGTCACCCTGCCCTTCCCGGTGATCGACAACGACGAGCTGGCCAAGCTCATCCACATCAACCACGACGGCGACATGCCCGGCATGAAGGCCGTCACCCTCTCCGGCCTCTACCGGGTCTCCGGCGGCGGCGAGGCCCTCGCCGCCCGCATCGAGGCCATCTGCGCCGAGGCCGACGCGGCGATCGAGGGCGGCGCCCGCCTGATCGTCCTCTCCGACCGGCACTCCGACGCCGAGCACGCGCCGATCCCGTCGCTGCTGCTCACCGCGGCCGTCCACCACCACCTCATCCGCACCAAGCAGCGCACCAAGGTGGGTCTGCTCGTCGAGGCCGGTGACGTCCGCGAGGTCCACCACGTCGCCCTGCTCATCGGCTACGGCGCCGCCGCGGTCAACCCGTACCTCGCCATGGAGTCCGTCGAGGACCTGGTCCGCGCCGGCACCTTCATCGAGGGCCTGGAGCCCGAGCAGGCCATCCGGAACCTGATCTACGCGCTGGGCAAGGGCGTCCTCAAGGTCATGTCCAAGATGGGCATCTCCACCGTCGCCTCCTACCGCGGCGCCCAGGTCTTCGAGGCCGTCGGCCTCGACGAGACCTTCGTCGCCACGTACTTCAACGGCACGGCCACCAAGATCGGCGGCGCCGGCCTTGACGTCGTCGCCAAGGAGGTCGCCGCCCGCCACGCCAAGGCGTACCCCGTCTCCGGCGTCCCCTCGGCGCACCGCGCCCTGGACATCGGCGGCGAGTACCAGTGGCGCCGCGAGGGCGAGCCGCACCTGTTCGACCCGGAGACCGTCTTCCGCCTGCAGCACGCCACGCGCACCAAGCGGTACGACATCTTCAAGAAGTACACGGAGCGGGTGAACGAGCAGTCCGAGCGCCTCATGACGCTCCGCGGCCTCTTCGGCTTCGCCACCGAAGGCCGTACGCCGATCTCGATCGACGAGGTCGAGCCGGTCTCCGAGATCGTCAAGCGCTTCTCCACCGGCGCCATGTCGTACGGCTCCATCTCCCGCGAGGCGCACGAGACGCTCGCCATCGCCATGAACCAGCTGGGCGCCAAGTCCAACACCGGCGAGGGCGGCGAGGACCCGGATCGCCTGTACGACCCGGTGCGCCGCTCCGCGATCAAGCAGGTCGCCTCCGGCCGCTTCGGCGTCACCAGCGAGTACCTGGTCAACGCCGACGACATCCAGATCAAGATGGCCCAGGGCGCCAAGCCCGGCGAGGGCGGGCAGCTGCCCGGCCACAAGGTCTACCCGTGGGTCGCCAAGACGCGTCACTCGACGCCCGGCGTCGGCCTCATCTCGCCGCCGCCGCACCACGACATCTACTCCATCGAGGACCTGGCCCAGCTGATCCACGACCTCAAGAACGCCAACCCGGTCGCCCGCATCCACGTGAAGCTGGTCTCCGAGGTCGGCGTCGGCACGGTCGCCGCCGGTGTCTCCAAGGCCCACGCGGACGTCGTCCTCATCTCCGGCCACGACGGCGGTACGGGTGCCTCGCCCCTCACGAGCCTGAAGCACGCGGGCGGCCCCTGGGAGCTCGGCCTCGCCGAGACCCAGCAGACGCTGCTGCTCAACGGCCTGCGCGACCGGATCGTCGTCCAGACCGACGGCCAGCTCAAGACCGGCCGCGACGTCGTCATCGCCGCGCTGCTCGGCGCCGAGGAGTTCGGTTTCGCGACCGCGCCGCTCGTCGTCTCCGGCTGCGTCATGATGCGCGTCTGCCACCTCGACACCTGCCCGGTCGGCATCGCCACCCAGAACCCGGTCCTGCGCGACCGCTTCTCCGGCAAGGCCGAGTTCGTCGTCAACTTCTTCGAGTTCATCGCCGAGGAGGTCCGCGAGCTCCTCGCCGAGCTGGGCTTCCGCACCCTCGAAGAGGCCGTCGGCCACGCCGAGCTCCTCGACACCAGCAAGGCCGTCACGCACTGGAAGGCCCAGGGCCTCGACCTGGCCCCGCTGTTCCACGTGCCCGAGCTGCCCGACGGCGCGGTCCGCCACGCCCTGATCGAGCAGGACCACGGCCTGGAGAAGGCCCTCGACAACGAGCTGATCGAGCTCGCCGCCGAGGCCCTGAACGCGCCCTCCGCCGAGGAGGCCCAGCCGGTCCGCGCCCAGGTCGCGATCCGCAACATCAACCGCACGGTCGGCACCATGCTCGGCCACCAGGTGACGAAGAAGTTCGGCGGCGCCGGCCTCCCGGCCGACACCATCGACATCACCTTCACCGGCTCCGCCGGCCAGTCCTTCGGCGCCTTCCTGCCGGCCGGTGTCACCCTCCGCCTGGAGGGCGACGCCAACGACTACGTCGGCAAGGGCCTCTCCGGCGGCCGCGTCATCGTCCGCCCGGACCGCGGCGCCGACCACCTGGCCGAGTACTCGACCATCGCGGGCAACACCATCGGCTACGGCGCGACCGGCGGCGAGCTGTTCCTCCGCGGCCGCACCGGCGAGCGCTTCTGCGTCCGCAACTCCGGCGCCCTGGTCGTCTCGGAGGGCGTGGGCGACCACGGCTGCGAGTACATGACCGGTGGCACGGCGGTCGTCCTCGGCGAGACCGGCCGCAACTTCGCGGCCGGCATGTCGGGCGGTGTCGCCTACGTGATCGACCTCGACCGGGACAACGTCAACTCCGGGAACCTGGAGGCGATCGAGGCCCTGTCGGACACCGACAAGGCGTGGCTGCACGACGTCGTGCGCCGCCACTTCGAGGAGACCGGCTCCACGGTCGCCGAGAAGCTCCTCGCCGACTGGGACGCCGCGGCGGCCCGGTTCAGCAAGATCATCCCCACCACGTACAAGGCCGTGCTCGCCGCCAAGGACGCCGCTGAGCTCGCCGGTCTCTCCGAGGCCGAGACCACCGAGAAGATGATGGAGGCTGCGTCCCATGGCTGACCCCAAGGGCTTCCTGACCACCGGGCGCGAAGTCGCCCAGACCCGACCGGTGGGCGAGCGCGTCAGGGACTGGAACGAGGTCTACGTCCCCGGCTCCCTGCTGCCGATCATCAGCAAGCAGGCCGGCCGCTGCATGGACTGCGGCATCCCGTTCTGCCACAACGGCTGCCCCCTCGGGAACCTGATCCCCGAGTGGAACGACTACGCCTACCGCGAGGACTGGTCGGCGGCGCAGGAGCGCCTGCACGCCACCAACAACTTCCCGGAGTTCACCGGCCGCCTGTGCCCGGCGCCCTGCGAGTCCGCGTGCGTGCTCGGCATCAACCAGCCGGCCGTCACCATCAAGAACGTCGAAGTCTCCATCATCGACAAGGCCTGGGACGCGAACGACGTCAAGCCGCAGGTGCCCGAGCGCCTGTCCGGCAAGACCGCCGCCGTCATCGGCTCGGGCCCGGCGGGCCTCGCCGCGGCCCAGCAGCTGACCCGGGCCGGCCACACCGTGGTCGTGTACGAGCGTGCCGACCGCATCGGCGGCCTGCTGCGCTACGGCATCCCCGAGTTCAAGATGGAGAAGCGGCACATCAACCGCCGCATCGAGCAGATGCGCGCGGAGGGCACCAAGTTCCGCACCGGCATCGAGATCGGCCGCGACCTGACGGCGACGGACCTGCGCAAGCGGTTCGACGCCGTGGTCGTCGCCGCCGGTGCCACCACCGCCCGCGACCTGCCCGTCCCGGGCCGGGAGCTGAACGGCCCTTCTCGGCGGCACGGCAGAGGGCGTCACGGCTCCTGCCGGGGAGCTCTGCGAGATCCTTCTCCGGGCGCAGGGGAGCGGTCGTGCCGGGCGGTGCGGAGGTGCGGGCCGCGCCGCTGCTCGTACCGACCGGCGCGCCCGGCTTCACGGGTTCGGGCGTGGAGCGGGTCGGGCGCGGTGCGGAGGGCGGGGTGGTGGTGCCGAGGAAGCGCTCGGGCAGGTGGCCGGCGGCGACCGCCACGCCGCCGAGGGTCACGCTCGCGACCAGCGCGGCCACGGTCGCCTTCAGCGGACGTCGGAGGTGCCGCCGCTCGGCGGCCGGGGTCCAGTCGTCGCGGTCGCGGGTGGGCAGTGACGCGTGGAGCCCCGCGTCACGGGCCTCCCGGAAGGCGGCGAGAGCGCCCTCCTCGCCGGCGACGCCGCCGCTCCCGTCTCCCCGCTCGCCGCTCAGAGCGGCTCTCAGCAGCTCCGCCGGATCTCCGTCCCGCGGTTCGTCACGCATCCGTCACCTCCCCCTCCCCGTGAGCTGTTTCGCAAGTCGCCTCAATCCCCTATGTGCGGCGGACCGTACCGCACCGGGACGCTTGCCCAGCACTCGGGCGGCCGAAGGGCCGTCGAGACCGACGACGACCCGGAGCAGCACGGCCTCGGCCTGGTCCTGCGGGAGGCCCGCGACGAGGGCGAGCGCCCGCTCCGTCGACAGCGCGTCCAGCGCCTCGTCGGCCGCGTCGGCGGCGGCCGGGAGTTCGAGGAGGTCCTGCTCGAACCGGGCGGGCCGGGGCCTGGCCCGTACGCGCCGCAGGTGGTCGAGGGCCCGGTGGCGGGCGATGGTCGCGGTCCAGCCGCGGAAGCCCGCGCCGTCGCCGCGGAACCGGCCGAGGTCCCGGGCTATCTCCAGCCACGCGTCGGAGGCGACGTCCTCGGCGTCCTCGGCGACGATCCCGCGCAGATAGCCGAGCAGTCCGGGATGGACGATCCGGTAGGCCTCCGCGAACGCCCCCTCGTCCCCCCGCCGGGCCCGCTCGACGGCCTCGGCGAGGCGGGCGTCACCGTCCGGACCGGACCGGGCGTCGCCCTCAGGAGTGTGTGCCGTGGCGGGCGCGTGCCCCGTTCCCTCGCCCACCGACCTCTTCACACCCCGTACACCCACGAACCCCGGTCCCCACGGAACAACCGGAGGACGTCCATCCTGTCAGACGGCCGACAGACCTTTCCCGACAGGCTGTCGGGGTGGCGGAATCCGCCGGGTGTTCCAGCGGATCGGCCCCGCGAAACATCACGGGCCGGCAGAGTGACCCTGATCACAGCGGTGACGAACGCTCTCTGGCCCAAGCCGAGTTGCTGGAGCATGGAGGGGCGCCAAAGCGCCCATAAGCGGTCACCGGTCGATGGATCCAGCCAGCCTCGGGGGGCGAGCACAAATTTCACACAATCCCTCTTCATACCGGCCCGCGATGCTCTAGATTGACCGTGCTTCAGCTGTTCGGGCACGAGGCGACCACTAACGATCCATAGGTCCGGTACTGCGGAAGGCCACGAGCCACTCCGCGGCGCCGGACATGGGGACGATCGATTCCGGGGGCCCGCGAGGGGCGTCGGGTGCGGGGAGCACCCGGGGTCTCAGCGGATTTCCGCGCACCTCAGGTGCGCCGGCGGGGCGGACGAGTCCGCTGCCGCCGGGACGAGTTGTCGAAGCAGCTCTGGAAGAGCCGGGATGTCATGCGCCGGGGAGGGCGGGGGCCTCCCGGGGAGTGTCGGGCGCACACGTCGTACCACTGGGGACCTGGGGGGTTCTGTGCGGCAAGGGGGACTAGTCAGCCCGTTTCCGTCTGCGCGCGAGCGCCTGGCGGACGGGACGATCAGCCGGTCCGCGATCGAGTGGGAACAGCGCTACCGCCGTACCGTGATCATCAGCGACACCGTGGCCACCGCCTTCGTGGTGACGGCGATCGGCGACTTCTTCGGAGGCCGGGACGCGGCCAACTGGCATGAGAAATGGGGAATTCTCGCGTTCGGCACGCAGCTTCTGGTGCTGGGGGCGCTGGCGGTGAGCCGGGCATGGGCTCCTGCCGTGCTCGGCCAGGGCGCCGAGGAGTTCCGTCGGCTCGGCCGCTCCCTGTTCACGGCGACCGTCGTCCTGGCGCTCGGCGGGATCGCCCTCACCTCGCGCAACATCAAGCTCTGGATCTTCGTCGCGATCCCCGCGATCGCCCTCGTCACCATGACCACGCGGTATCTGCTGCGCCTCTGGCTGCACAAGGAGCGGAAGGAAGGGCGGTGCCTGCGGCCGGTGCTGGCCGCCGGGAGTCCGGACACCGTGCGCGACCTGATCACCCGGACCCGCAAGTTCCCGCACCTCGGCTGGCGCGTGGAGGCGGTGTGCACGACGGACGGCCGCGGGCTCGACGGCGACCTGCTGGACGGGGTGCCGGTCGTCGGGCGGCTGGAGGACGTCGCCAAGCACGTCCGCCACGACGGCTACCGGGTCGTCGCGGTCACCTCGGACCCGCACTGGTCGCCGGACCGGCTGCGGCGGCTGGCCTGGAACCTGGAGGGCAGCGAGACCGAGATGGTCGTGGCCCCCGTCCTGATGGAGGTGGCCGGCCCGCGGCTGCACGTCGACGCCGTCCTCGGGATACCGCTGCTGCGGGTCAGCATGCCGACCTTCACCGGCGGCCGCCGGGCGATCAAGGAGGTCGTCGACCGGCTGGGCGCGGCGGTCCTGCTGCTCCTGTTCGCGCCGCTGATGGCGCTCGTCGCGCTGCTCGTGCTGCTCGACAGCCGGGGCGGGGCGTTCTACCGGCAGCGCAGGGTCGGCAAGGACGGCCGCGAGTTCACCATTCTCAAGTTCCGCACCATGGTCACCGGGGCCGACGGGGCGGCACGTGCCGCGCTGGTCGACCGCAACGAGGGCGCGGGACCGCTCTTCAAGCTCCGCCGGGACCCTCGGGTGACCCGGGTGGGAGCGGTGCTGCGCCGGTACTCGATCGACGAGCTCCCGCAGCTCCTCAACGTGCTCACCGGGTCGATGTCGCTCGTCGGTCCCCGGCCGCCGTTACCGGAGGAGTCCGCCGCGTACGGCCCGGACATCCGGCGGCGTCTCCTCGTCAAGCCCGGCCTCACCGGCCTGTGGCAGATCAGCGGACGCAGCGACCTGCCGTGGGAGGAGGCCGTCCGTCTCGACCTGCGGTACGTGGAGGACTGGTCGCTCGCACTGGACACGGTGATCTTGTGGAAGACGCTGCGTGCGGTGCTCTACGGGCAGGGGGCCTATTGATGCGCGGGGGGCGGCGCCGGCGTACGGCCGGAGCTCGGACCGCAGGCCGAAAGGGCCTGCCAGGGGGGAGGAACGGGTCGTGAGGATCAGCGTTTTCGGGCTCGGCTACGTGGGCTGCGTGTCGGCCGCGTGCCTGGCCAGCATGGGCCACGAGGTCATCGGGGTGGACGTCAACCAGGTCAAGGTCGACCTGGTCAACGACGGCAAGGCCCCGGTGGTCGAGGAGGGGATCGGCGAGCTCGTCGCCGAGGTCGTGCGGACCGGAGCGCTCCGCGCCACCGGCGACGTCCGCGAGGCGGTCATGGGCAGCGAGGTGTCGCTGATCTGCGTGGGCACGCCGTCCGAGCCCAACGGCAGTCTGTGCACCACGTACTTGGAGCGGGTCACCGAGGAGATCGGCGCCGCGCTCGCCGAGCGGGGCGGGCGGCACACCGTCGTGTTCCGCAGCACCATGCTCCCGGGCACCTGCCTGAACCTGCTCGTGCCGATCCTGGAGAAGAACGTCGGCGGCACGGCCGGGGTGGACGTCGGGGTCGCGGTCAACCCGGAGTTCCTGCGCGAGGGCACGAGCGTGCGGGACTTCTTCGACCCGCCGAAGACCGTCATCGGCGAGCTCGACGCGGCAAGCGGCGACGTGGTGGCGGCGCTGTACGAGGGCCTGCCCGGCGAGGTGTTCCGGGTGCCGGTCCCGACGGCCGAGGCGATCAAGTACGCCGACAACGCCTTCCACGGCCTCAAGATCGGCTTCGCGAACGAGCTGGGCGCGGTGTGCCAGGCGCTCGGGGTGGACTCGCACCAGGTGATCGACGTGTTCCTGGCCGACCGCAAGCTGAACATCAGCCCCGCCTACCTGCGGCCCGGCTTCGCCTTCGGCGGCTCCTGCCTGCCCAAGGACCTGCGCAGCCTCGTCCACGCGGCGCAGCGGGCCGACGTCTCGGTGCCCATCCTCTCCCACGTGCTGCCGTCCAACGCGGACCATCTGCAGCGCGCGGTGGAGCTGGTCGAGCGCACCGGCAAGCGCCGGGTGGGCCTGTTCGGCCTCTCCTTCAAGCCCGGCACCGACGACCTCCGCGAGAGCCCGCTCGTCGAGCTGGCGGAGCGGCTCTTCGGCAAGGGCTACGACCTGCGGATCTACGACGCCAACGTGCACCTCTCCCGGCTGCTCGGCGCGAACCGCGAGTACATCGAGTCCCGGCTGCCGCACCTGGCGCAGCTGCTCACGGACTCCGTCGACGAGGTGCTCCAGCACGCCGAGGTGTGCCTGGTCGGGACCAGGGACCCGGCCGTGGTGGCGGCTCTGCCGCACGGTGACGGCCCGGTGATCGTCGATCTCATCCACCTTCCCGACGCCGACGCGCGGCGGGCCGAACCGGGGTACGTGGGCCTTGCTTGGTAAGACGACCGGCGGCGGCCGGCGGAACCGCCGCGCGCTGATCCTGGTGGAGAACCTGTCGGTGCCGTTCGACCGGCGGGTGTGGCAGGAGTGCACGACGCTGCGCGACGCGGGCTGGCAGGTGAACGTCATCTGCCCCCGGGGCAGCAAGCGGGACACCGAGTCGTTCGCGGAGATCGACGGGGTGCGGATCCACCGCTACCCGCTGCGCGCGGCCACCGGAGGGCCGGCCGGATACCTGAAGGAGTACGGGTCGGCTCTGTGGCACACCTTCCGGCTGGCCCGGAAGGTCGGCCCGGTCCACGTGGTCCACGCCTGCAACCCGCCCGACCTGCTGTTCCTGCCGGCCCTGTGGCTGAAGCGGCGCGGCACGCGGTTCGTCTTCGACCAGCACGACCTGGTGCCCGAGCTGTACCTGTCCCGGTTCGACCGCGGCAAGGACCTGCTCTACCGCGCCGTGTGCGCGCTGGAGCGACTGATCTACCGGACCGCGGACGTCGTGCTCGCCACGAACGAGAGCTACCGGGACGTCGCGGTGCGCCGCGGCGGCCGTCGGCCGGAGGACGTCTTCGTGGTGCGCAGCGCGCCCGACGTCGACCGGTTCCACCCCGTGCCGGCCGAGCCGGAGCTGAAGCGCGGCAAGCCCCATCTGCTGTGCTACCTCGGCGTCATGGGGCCGCAGGATGGCGTCGACTACGCCCTGCGGGCCCTCGCCAGGCTGCGTGACGAGCTCGGACGGACCGACTGGCACGCGGTGTTCGTCGGCGGCGGCGACACCTTCGACGCGATGGTGGAGCTGTCCCGGCAGCTCGGGCTCTCGGAGCAGGTGCAGTTCACCGGGCGCATCCCGGACGCCGACCTGGCGCGCTACCTGTCCACGGCGGACGTGTGCCTCTCCCCCGACCCGCACAATCCGCTCAACGACGTGTCGACCATGAACAAGGTCCTGGAGTACATGGTCATGGGCCGGCCGATCGTCTCGTTCGACCTCCGGGAGGCGCGGGTCTCCGCCGGTGACGCCGCCGTCTACGCGCCCGCCAACGACGAGACCGAGTTCGCCAGGCTCGTCGCGCTGCTGCTCGACGACCCGGAGAAGCGGGCCCTCATGGGCAAGATCGGCCAGGAGCGGATCAGCGGACCGCTCTCCTGGCGGAACTCCCAGCGAGCCCTGCTCGCCGCCTACGCCGCGGCCTGCCGACCCCACGCTCCGGCGTCGGCGGGCGACCCCGACGGGGAAGGGACGAGGCCGCTCCGTTGAGCGATGACACGATACGCCTGGTCACGATCGGGCGGATTCTCCGCCGGCGCCGGCGGCTCCTCACCGTCCTCGTGATGGTGGGTGCGCTCGTCGGCTACGGCACCTCCCTGCTGCTCCCGCCGCGCTACACGACGTCGGCGTCCGTGCTGCTGCCGGGGGCGTGGGAGGAGCGCGAGCTGCTGACGCAGGCGCAGGTCGCGACCAGTTCGGTGGTGCTCGACCGCGCGGCCGCCGCGCTCGGCCTGCCCGGGGTCGACGGCCGCGAGCTGCGGGAGCAGGTGAGCGCCAAGGCCGCCGACGGGAACATCATCGAGATCTCGGGCACGGCCGACACCCCGGAGCGCGCACAGCGGCTCGCCGACCAGGTGGCCGAGGAGTTCGTCGACTTCGCCACCCGGATCGTGGGCGACGACACCGACCCCGAGGCGGCGGCGCGGCTGGAGGCGCTGCGGCAGACGGTCGTGCAGACCGGACGGCGCATCACCGAGCTGTCCGAAGCGGCCGGTTCGGGGCGGACCGTGGAGAGCGTGCAGACCCGCACCGAGCTGGAGGGGCTGCGCACCGCGCTGCAGGAGTCCATCGAGAAGCTGGACCAGGCCGACCCGACCGCCGACAAGGCCAACATGGTCGTCATGGGACCGGCGGCCCGGCCGGCCGGCGAGGCGCCGCCGACGAGGACGCAGCTCGTCGTCGGCGGGGCGCTGCTCTTCTTCCTGGTCACGGTCGTCGGGCATCTCACCGCCGCGCGGATGAGCCGTCGGCTGCGCACCGAGCCGGAGATCGCCACGGCGCTGGGCTCGGCGCTGCTCGGCACCGTCGACGTACCCGGTGGGAGCGCCGCGCACCGGCCGGGAGGCCGTGGCGCGCGGGCCTGGTTCCGCCGGCTCCTCGGCGTCGACGTCCGGTGGGACGTCCCCACGCCGCGGTCCTCCGGCGACGAGGCCGGCCGGCGGATCCGCTACCGGCGGGTGGCCGCGCGCCTGCGGGACCGGCTGCCGGCGCCCCGGCGGCTGCTCGTCGTCGTCCCGGACGGCGACGAGATCGCCCGCCGGGCGGCCGGGGAGCTCGTCGCCGAGGCCGGGAGCGATCCCCTGCTGCGGATGGTGGAGGTCCCGGTGTCCCATCCGATGGTGCCGGACCGCGAGAGCGAGTCCGGTGCCCTGGTCGTACTCAGCGCGGGCAGCTGGACGGCGGGGGAGCTCACCGGCATCGCCGGGGCGTGTGCGGACGCCGGGCACGAGATCGTCGGCGTCGTCCTCGCCGGCACGGTCCGGACCCGTACGACGCGGCCCGCCGACCGTCCCCGGGACGCCGTGCCGGCGCCCGTCGGGGGCGAGGACGTGAAGGGGGACGCACGGTGACGACGCGTACGGCTTCGGAGCCGTCGGCCGCCGTTCCGCTGCTCGACCTGCAGGCGCTGGTGGCGGCGGTGCGGAGGCGGCGGCGCCTGTGGGGCTCCCTGGCGCTGCTCGGCCTGCTCGTCGGCGTGGCGGTGGCGGTCCTGCTGCCGCAGCCGCCGACCGCGGTGACCAAGGTGCTGGTCGCGCATCAGGAGGACCAGCCGAACGACCCGGGGACGCTGATCCGCACCGACGTCGCGCTGCTGCAGACCACGCGGATCGGCGGAGAGGCCCTGCGGGCCCTCGGGTCCTCGGAGAAGCCCGAGGACTTCATGCGGGACTACGAGGGCGCCGGCCTGACCAACAACGTGCTGCAGATCAGTGTGAAGGGTGACAGCGAGGCGGAGGCGGTGGCCCGCGCCAAGGCGCTGGCCGACGCGTTCGTCGCCGACCACGTGCGGCGGATACGGGAGGCGGCGAACGCCGACGCCAAGGCCCTGCTCGACCAGCGCGACCGGCTGCGGGACGAACTCGCCCAGGTCAACAGGGAGATCGGGGGCAAATCGCCGGAGGGTACGTCGAAGGCGTCGGCGAACATGGAGTCGCTCTTCGCCCGCCGGGCCGAGCTGACCTCGCGGATCTCCGATGTCGGCCAGCGTGCCGAGGAGGCGCGCATCGGCATGCCCCGGCTCATCGCCGGCACGCAGATCGTGGACGCGCCGCGCGCGGTGCGGCGTTCCCTGCTCAAGACCGCCGCCACCGACGCAGCGATCGGGCTCGCCCTCGGTCTCGCGCTCGGGCTCGCGGTGGCCGCGGTCGGCTCGGTGGTGGCGGACCGACCCGTGCTGCGCCGGGAGATCGCGGCGAACCTCGGCGCCTCGGTCATCGCGGAGCTGCCCGGCCGGTCGCCCCGGCTGTGGGGGCGCCGGAAGGGACGGGCGGCACGGGCGAGGCTCGTTTCGTCCCTGGCCCGGACCGTGCGCAACTCCGCGGAACCGCTGTCGCTGCTGGAACTGGGCTGTGCGCGCGGCACGAGCGCGATCGCCCTCGACCTCGCCGGGGCGCTGGCCGCGGAGCGGCCGGTGGTCATCGTCGACGGTCTGCCCGGCGCGCAGCTCGCCGACCGCCGCCCGAAGCCGGGGGACCCGGCCGTGGTCGGCGTCGAGCGTGCCGCGACCGTGCCGCACCAGGAGCGCCGGCTCGGCGTCGGCTCGGTGGCGCCCGGCGCGGTGTGGACCGACCTCCCGTACCTCGGCACCCGGACCGTGCTCGTCGTGCGGGCCGGACACGGCAGCGCCGCGTGGCTGCACACCGTGGCGCGGCAGCTCGCGGACCAGCGCATCGCGGTGATCGGCGTGGTGCTGATCGACCCCGATCCGGGTGACCGGACCGACGGCACGCTGTGGGACGGGCCGCGGACCGTGCCGCGCGGTCGGAACGAGTCGCCGGCCCGGCAGAACGGGCCGGGCCGGCGGCGGAAGGAGCGGCTGCCGATGTGGGCGGCGGCGGGCTCGGACAGCGACCAGGAGGCTCGGTAGGACATGTGTGGCATCGCGGGTACTTACCGGTGGCCGGACGGGAAGGTCGTGACCGACCGGCTCACCGACACCCTCGCCCATCGCGGTCCGGACGGGGCGGGCCGGTACGGCCACGCCGTCGGTGACGGCGAGGTGCACCTCGGGCACCGCCGGCTCTCCATCGTCGACCTGTCCGAGACCGGCGCCCAGCCGATGGCCTCGGGCGGCCTCGTCCTGACGTACAACGGCGAGCTGTACAACGCGCCCGAGCTGCGGGCCGAGCTGGCGGCGGCCGGCGTGCGCTTCCGCGGCACCTCCGACACGGAGGTGCTCCTGGAGGCCTGGCGGCGCTGGGGCACGGACTGTCTGCCGCGGCTGCGCGGCATGTTCGCGTTCGGGATCTTCGACGAGCGCACCGGTGAGCTGGTGCTCGCCCGAGACCAGCTCGGCATCAAGCCGCTGTTCCTGCTCCGGCGCGGCGAGGGCCTGGTGTTCGCCTCCGAGCTCAAGGCGCTGGCGTCCGTGACCGGCGGTTCGCTCGAGGTGGACCACGGGGCGCTCGTGGCCTCGCTGCTGTACTACTGGGTGCCGGACTCCCGGTGCGCGTTCCGCGAGGCGGAGAAGCTGCCGCCGGGCAGCTGGCTGCGGTGCCGGCCCGACGGACGGGTGGACCGCGGCCGGTTCTGGCACCTGAAGGACGTCGCCGCCGAGGGCCGGGAGCGGGCCCTGGCGGGCGAGCGGCCGGACCTCGCCGCCATCGTGGAGGAGTCGACCCGGCGCCATCTGCTCGCCGACGTGCCCGTGGCGACCTTCCTCTCCGGCGGGCTCGACTCCAGCTATCTGACGGCGCTCGCGGCCCGTGAGCGGCCCGGGATCTCCGCCTACACGATCGGGTTCCGCGCCGAGGACGCCCGGTTCGAGGCGATGCCGGACGACCTGCGCTACGCCCGGCAGGTGGCCCGGCGGTTCGGCGTCGACCTGCACGAGATCGAGATCGCTCCGGACGTGCTCGACCTGCTGCCGCGGATGACGTACCACCTGGACGAGCCGATCGGCGACCCCGCCGCGATCAACACCTTCCTGATCTGCTCGGCCGCCCGGGAGGCCGGGGTCAAGGTGCTGCTCTCGGGGATGGGGGCGGACGAGCTGTTCGCCGGTTACCGCAAGCACCTGGCCAATGTGATGGCGCTGCGCTACCAGCGCGTCCCGCGGCCCGTGCGGCGGGGCCTGTCCGCGGTCGTGGACCGGCTGCCGGTCGCCACGGCCCGCCGGGGGTACCGGTCGGTGCGCTTCGCGAAGCGGTTCCTCTCCTTCGCCGACCTGCCGGAGGAGACCGCGTTCCGGCGGAGCTACACCATGTACGACCGGGAGGAGCTGCTCGCCCTGGTCGATCCGGATCTGGCCGGGACGGTCGACGACGTGCTGACCGAGCACGCGGACGTCTACGCGGACAACGAGCTCGACGACTTCGTCAACCGCATGTGCCTGGGCGACGCCCGGATGTTCCTGCCGGGTCTGAACCTCGCGTACACGGACCGGTCGAGCATGGCCGCGTCGACCGAGGTGCGGGTGCCGTACGTGGACGTCGAGGTGGTCAAGGCGGCGTTCACCGTGCCCGGCGACCGCAAGATCGTCGGACGGCAGGGCAAGGCGGTCCTCAAGGAGGCGGCCCTCTCGGTCCTGCCCCGGGAGATCGTGTACCGGCCCAAGGGCCTGTTCAGCGCCCCGCTGCGGGCCTGGATGAGCCGGGATCTGGCGCCGCTGGTGCGCGAGGTGATCCACGACGGCGAGCTCGTCCGTTCCGGCTTCCTGCGCCGTGACGCCCTGGCGCGGCTCGCCGCCGAGGACGCCGCCGGGCACCGGGACCACTCCAAGCACCTGTGGCACGTGCTGACCCTCGAGTACTGGTACCGCGGCGCGACCGCCAAGGCCGACCAGACCCCCTCCTTCACGGCGTAGAGAACAAGAGGACTTCGGTGAAACAGGTTGTGCAGAACTACAAGAGCGGCGAGCTGGCGCTGCTCGACGTGCCGGTGCCCGGGTGCAAGCCGGGCGGTGTGCTGGTCCGGACCGCCTACTCGCTGATATCCACCGGGACCGAGCTCATGAAGGTCTCCGAGGCCGGCATGTCGATGGTGGGCAAGGCCCGCTCCCGCCCGGACCAGGTGGCGAAGGTCATGCAGAGCGTGGCCGTCAACGGGGTGCCCGCCACCTACCGCAAGGTGATGGGCAAGCTGGACTCGTACACGCCGCTGGGCTACTCGCTGTGCGGGGTGGTCGAGCAGGTCGGCGCCGGGATCGACGACGTGAAGGTCGGCGACCTCGTGGCCTGTGCCGGCAACGAGCACGCCTTGCACGCCGAGCTGAACTGGGTGCCGAAGAACCTCTACACGCCGGTGCCGGACGGCCTCGCGCCGCGGCACGCGGCCTTCGGCACCGTCGGGTCGATCGCGCTGCAGGGCATACGCCAGGGCGAGCCGCAGCTCGGGGAGGTGGCGCTGGTCATCGGCCTCGGGCTGATCGGGCAGCTGGTGGCGCAGCTGCTCACCGCCGCGGGGGTCCGGGTCGTCGGCGTCGACCCCGATCCGGCGCGCTGCGAGCTCGCCGAGCGGCTGGGCGCCGCGGCCTGTGGCGATCCGGCGTCCGCGGCCGTGGAGGCCGCCGTCGCCGAACTGACCGACGGCCACGGCGTGGACCAGGTGTATCTGGCCGCCGGCGGCGGCAGCAACGAGCCCGTCGAGCTGGCCGCCCGGCTGTGCCGGGACCGGGGCCGGGTCGTCGACATCGGCAAGTGCCGTCTGGACCTGCCGTGGAACGCGTACTACGAGAAGGAGCTCGACGTCCGGTTCTCCCGCAGTTACGGCCCCGGGCGCTACGACCCGGAGTACGAACTGGAGGGGCGGGACTACCCGATCGGCTACGTGCGCTGGACCGAGCGCCGCAACCTGGCGTGCTTCCTCGATCTCCTCGCGCGCGGCGGCGTCGACGTGGAGCCGCTGATCTCCCACGTCGCCGGCTTCGACGACGCCGTCGAGACGTACCGGTCGCTGAAGGACGGCGATCTGAAGGCCGTGGCCGTGCTGTTCCGGTACCCCGGACAGGCGACGGAGGCGGGCGTGGCGGAGGCCCCGGCGGTGGCCGTGCCCGCGGTGAAGGCGAAGCGGGGTCCGGTCCGGCCCGCCGGGTCGCCGGTGCGGCTCGCGTTCGTCGGCGCGGGCAACTACGCCACGTCGATGCTGCTGCCGCACCTGACGGGGCGCGAGGGCGTCGAGCTGTCCACGGTCGTCACCACGACGGCGCTGTCCGCGGCCAACGCGGAGCGGAAGTTCGGCTTCGCCCGGGCGACCACCGATCTCGACGCGGTGCTCGGCGACGAGTCCGTCGACGCGGTGTTCGTGGTCACCCGGCACAGCTCGCACGCCGAGCTGACCCGGAAGGCGCTGCTCGCCGGCAAGGCGGTGTTCGTGGAGAAGCCCCTGGCGCTGAGCGAGGACGAACTGGCCGGTGTGCTCGCGGCGGTCGAGGAGTCCGGCAACGACCGGCTGCAGGTGGGCTTCAACCGCCGGTTCGCGCCGCTGCTGCAGGAGGCCAAGGAGCGGTTCGGCGCCCGGACCGGCCCGGCGAACCTCCGCTACCTGGTCAACGCGGGCAAGCTCCAGCACGGCAGCTGGTACCTCAAGCAGGGCACCGAGGGCTCGCGGTTCGCCGGCGAGGGCGGGCACTTCATCGACACGGCGAGCTGGCTGCTCGGCGCCGACCCGGTCTCGGTGTACGCGGTCGCCCCGTCCGGCAACGAGGACCTGCAGGTCGTCCTGCGCTACCCGGACGGGTCCACCGCGACCATCAGCTACGTCACCACCGGCGCGCCCGGCTTCCCCAAGGAGACCCTCGACCTGCTCGCGGACGGCAAGGTGCTGCGGCTCGACGACTTCGTCCGCGCGTCGGTCTACGGGCAGAAGCGGTGGGTCAGTTCGCGGCTGCCGAAGGCCCGGGACAAGGGTCAGAACGCCCAGCTGGCCGCGTTCGTCAGGGCCGTGCGGACCGGCGGGCCGATGCCGGTGCCGGTGGAGTCGCTCGTCGCCACCACGGCGGCCACCCTCGCCGTGCAGGCCGGTCTGGCGGCCGGCGTGCCGGTGACGTTGGCGGGCGAGCGATGACGATGAGCGCGGGCTGGTACCTGCGGCGGCTGTCCGCGATGGGGCCGCGGGAGGTCGGCGGGCGGGCGGTCGACGCGGTGCGCAGGCGGCGGTGGCGGTCGGCGCGGCCGGTCTGCCCGAGCGTGACCGGCGCCCGCTTCACCGCCGTACTGCCGCCGGGGACGATCGCCTCGGTGGCGCCGGACGCCGCGAAGCGTCTCGTCGCCGAGGCGGACCGGCTGATGGCCGGGCACGCCGAGTACTTCGGGGTGGTCCGCGACGACCTGGTCGACCCGGACTGGGGGTACGACCCGAAGACCGGGCGCCGGGCCCCGTGGGGCTACGCCTTCGACGTGCCGTACCGGGACGAGGACGCGGTCGGGGACGTCAAGCAGATCTGGGAGCTGTCCCGGCACCAGTACCTCACCGTGCTCGCCGCCGCCTACGCGCTCACCGGGGACGAGCGGTACGCCGAGCGGGTGGACGGGCACCTGCGGTCGTGGTGGGCGGCGAACGCGCCGCTGCGCGGGGTGCACTGGACCAGCGGCATCGAGCTGGGGATCCGGCTGCTCTCCTGGGTGTGGATCCGCCGGCTGCTCGACGGCTGGCCGGGCGCGGCCGGTCTCTTCGAGGAGAACCCGGTGGCGCTCCGGCAGATCTGGCACCACCAGCGCTGGCTGGCCGCCTTCCCGAGCCGGGGGTCCTCGGCGAACAACCACGTCATCGCCGAGGCCGCCGGGCAGTTCGCCGCGGCCTGCGCGTTCGGGTGGTTCCCCTCCTCGGCGCGCTGGCGGGCCGACGCGCTGCGGTCGCTCGACCGGCATCTGCGGAGCAACACCTTCCTGTCCGGCCTCAACCGCGAGCTGGCGAGCGAGTACCACGGCCTGGTCCTCGAACTCGGTCTGGCCGCGGTGGCCGAGGCGGATGCCGCCGGCGTGCCGGTCCCCTCGACGGTCCGGCTCGTGCTGCTGCGGATGACCGACGCGCTCGCCGCCGTCGTGGACGACCGGCTGCGGCCGCCGCGCCAGGGGGACTCGGACGACGGGCACGGCCTGGTCGTGGACGGCGAGGGCACCGACCGCTGGGGCTCGCTGCTCGCCACCGGGGACGCCGTGTTCGGCCGGCTCCCCTGGTGGCCCGAGGTGACCGGCACCGACGTGCGCACCCCGCTGCTCACCGCGCTCGTCCGGCCCCGCCGCCCCGCCGTGTCCCGCCCGGCGAGCCGGCCGGCTCATTTCGCCGACGCCGGCATGACCGTCCTGCGCGGTCCCGGGGGGATCTGGTGCCGCTGCGACGGCGGTCCGCACGGCTTCCTGTCCATCGCCGCGCACGCCCACGCGGACGCGCTGTCCGTGGAGGTCCGGCACGACGGGGTCGACGTGCTCGCCGACCCCGGGACGTTCTGCTACCACGGGCAGCCCGAGTGGCGGCAGTACTTCCGGTCGACCCTCGGCCACAACACCCTGCGGCTGGACGGCGAGGACCAGTCCGTCTCCGGCGGCCCGTTCCTGTGGACCCGGCACGCCGAGAGCCGCGTCCTGGTCGCGGACGCGTCCGGCGAGGGGGTGGCCCGCTGGTGCGCCGAGCACGACGGCTACCTGCCCTCCGTGCACCGCCGCCGGGTGGAGCTGACGGCCGGGAGCCGGGAGCTGAGGATCGTCGACGAGGTGCGCGGCGGGCCGCGCCGGGCCGTGCGGCTGGCGTTCCACCTGGGCCCGGCGATCACCGCGGACCTGGTGGGGAACCGGGCGGAGCTCAGCTGGACGCGGGACGGCGAGGACCGTTCGGCGACGCTCGACCTGCCCGGGCAGCTGTCCTGGCGGGCGCACCGCGGCGAGAGCGAACCTCCGCTCGGCTGGTACTCCGCAGGCTTCGGACGCAAGGAGCCCGCCACGACGCTGATCGGCACCGGCTTCACCGACGGCACGGGGTTCACCACCGTGCTCGGGTTCCACGGCTAGGAAGGAAGACCTTGGGGATCACGTGGCGGCACCGGGTGGTGCCGGCGGCACCGCTCGCGCTGGCGCTGCTCGTGGCGACCGGCTGCGACAGCACGCCGGTCGCGCGGCCGAAGCCTGCCGCCGCGCCGCCCGCGCCCGCACCCGCGGCCGTGGCCCGGGTGTGCGCGGAGCCTCCGGCCGGGCCGGCGAAGGCTCCGGCGGGCGCGGTGACGGTCGACCCCGGGGTGGTCGGCGACCTGGCCGCGAAGACCGAGAACAACCCGCCGAACACCACGTTCTGGCTGCGGCCGGGCCGGCACCGGCTGGAGCCGGGCGAGTACGACCAGGTCCTCCCCAAGGAGGGGAACACGTACCTGGGGGCGCCTGGCGCGGTGCTCGACGGCGCGAGGACCAATCACTACGCGTTCGGCGGCACCGCCCGCGACGTCACGATCCGGTACCTGACCGTGCAGGGTTTCACCGCGCCGCAGGACGAGGGCGTGGTCAACCACGACATGGCCGACGGCTGGGTGATCGAGCACGCGACGATCCAGCACAACTCGGGTGCCGGACTGATGGCCGGTGCCCGCCAGCAGCTCCGCGCCAGCTGTCTGCGCGGCAACGGCCAGTACGGCATGAACGCCTACAAGACCGGTGACACCATCAAGGGCCTGGTGGTCGAGGGGAACGAGATCACGGGCAACAACACCGACGACTGGGAGCGGCGGCAGCCGGGCTGCGGCTGCACCGGAGGCGTCAAGTTCTGGGCCGTGAACGGCGCCGACATCCGCGGCAACTGGGTGCACGACAACCGCGGTGCCGGGTTGTGGGCGGACAACAACAACAACGACTTCCTCTTCGAGGGCAACGTCCTCGAAGCCAACGACGGTGCCGCGCTGATGTACGAGACCAGCTACAACGCGGTCGTCCGGAACAACACGATCCGGCGGAACAACTGGGTCGAGGGCCGCGCGGCCGCCGAGAACGGCGACGACTTCCCGTACGCGACCGTCTACGTCTCCGAGGCGGGCGGCGAGCCGCGGATCCGCGCCCGCACCGACAGGATCGAGATCTACGGGAACGTCCTGGAGGACAACTGGTCGGGGATCACCCTGTGGGAGAACGCCGACCGGTTCTGCAACAGCCCGGCCAACACCTCGACCGGCTACTGCACCCTGCTCGTGAAGGAGACCGGGCGCTGCGCGCGGCCCGGGATCACGACCGCGCCGCTCTACGCGGACTGCCGGTGGAAGACCCAGCGGGTGGACATCCACCACAACCGTTTCGTCCTCGACAAGTCCGTGCTCGACTGCGCGGTCCTGTGCGACCGCATGGCGGTGCTCTCCAACGAGGGCACCTCTCCGGACTGGTCGCCGTACAAGGGTGACCGGGTGGCGCGGGCGATCACCCTCCGGCAGGACAACCGCTGGCACGACAACGCGTACGTCGGGCCGTGGACGTTCGTCGCCCACGACGCGGGCCGGACGCTCCGCTCCGGGCAGTGGCAGGGCGCGCCGTACGGGCAGGACGCGGGCAGCACCTTCCGCACGCGGGACGGTGGTTGAGGTGCACGCCACCGAGATGCGTACCGCCGAGGGGCACGCGGACGAGGCGCCGAGGACGGTCGGGACGGCCTGGGCGCTCCTCGCCCTCAACGTGCTCGGCTCCGCCGGGGCCAAGACCGTCGTCACGATCCCCCGTTCCCTCATCCAGATGGTCACCATGGGCGCGCTGGTCGGCGCGTTCGCGCTGGCGCTCACCGCCAACCTCCGGCTGCGGATCCGGCCCAGCGCCTTCGTGTTCCTGCTGACCCTGCTCCTCGTGCCGAGTCTGGTCTCCAGCGTGGACGTCGGGGCCGGCGCGCTGTTCCGCTGCGCCCGGCTGAGCCTCTTCGTCGCCACGCTGTGGCTGCTCAGCCGCTGGTGGGACGGCAGCCTGCGGTTCGTCCGGTACCACATCCGGTGGTACTTCGCGGTGCTCGTGCTGGTGGCCGCAGGCCTGGTGATCTCACCGGGCACGGCCATGCCCGAGTACTACGGCGGGCGGCTCGTGGGCGCGTTGTGGCCGCTCACCCCGCCGCAGATCGGCCAGTACTCGGCGGTGATCATCGGGCTCGGCGTGCTGCTCCTGCTCGGCCGCCGGACCACCGGCGCCAGTACGGCGGTGGTCGTCGTCCCGAGCCTCGTCCTGCTCGCGATGACCCACACCCGGACGGCCACCCTCGGCCTGATCATCGGACTGGTCCTGGCGATCGGCTCGCTCTTCCTGACCAGCGCCGCCGCCCGCCGGGTCTTCGCCTGGGCGGTGCTGTGCGCCTCGGTGGCCGCGGTGGTGTTCGGCTCCGCGCTGCGGGCCTGGTTCCTGCGCGGCCAGAGCCAGGAGAACTTCTCCAACCTCACCGGCCGGGCCAAGGTCTGGGACGCCCTCCTCGCCGCGCCCCGGACGACCGGGGAGAAGGTGTTCGGCACGGGCCTGGGCGACAAGTCGTTCGGCGGGCTGCCGATCGACAACAGCTGGCTGGCCGTCTACAACGAGCAGGGCCTGCTCGGCGTCGGCATCGTGGCGGCGTTCGTCATCGTGCTCGGCGGCGTCGCGCTGCTGCGGCCGCCGTCGCTGTCGCGGGCCTGCGCGATCTTCCTGATCAGCTACTGCGGGATCTCG
This sequence comes from Streptomyces sp. NPDC006197, assembly GCF_040613865.1. Taxonomy (NCBI): domain Bacteria; kingdom Bacillati; phylum Actinomycetota; class Actinomycetes; order Kitasatosporales; family Streptomycetaceae; genus Streptomyces; species Streptomyces sp. NPDC006197. Next base: position 46,406 of record NZ_JBEXSZ010000001.1, read on the forward strand.
TCGTACACCGAGGTCGGGCTCGGCGACGCCTCGGCGTACCTGCTGCATCTGGCCCTGGCCGCCTCCCTGCTCGCGGCACCTTCCCCCACCGCGGCCGCTCCGCTCCCGACGGCGGCGGCTTCTCGACGACGTATCCCGCTATGGGCCCGGAGGGTGACCTGAGCATGCATGTCCTGGTGGTGCACAACCGCTACTCCTCGGCGCAGCCGAGCGGGGAGAACAGGGTGGTCGACGAGGAGGTGGCGCTGCTGCGCGCGGCCGGCCACCGGGTCGACCTGTTCGAGCGGCGCAGCGACGACATCGCCGGCCGGTCCCTCCTCGGCAAGGCCGCGGTGCCGCTCCTCGTGCCGTGGAACCCGGCGGTCCGCACGGAGCTCGCCGCCCGGCTCCGCAGCGAGCGGCCGGACGTGGTGCACGTCCACAACGTCTTCCCGCTCCTGTCGCCGGCGGTGATCGCCGCCTGCGCCGACGCCGGCGTGCCCGTCGTCGCCACGCTGCACAACTACACCCAGGTCTGCCCGCCGGGCACGCTGCACCGGGACGGCCGACCGTGCACCGAGTGCGTCGGGTCGACGGCGTCGCTGCCCGCCGTCCGGCACGGCTGCTACCGGAACTCCCGGCTCGCGACGGTTCCGCTCGCGGTCAGCCTGTCGGTCAACCGGCGGCGGTGGTGGTCCGGCGTGGAGCGGTTCTTCTGCATCTCCGCGGCGCAGCGCGACATCCTGGTGCGGTCCGGCATGCCGGCCGAACGGCTCGCGGTGAAGCACAACTTCGTGCCCGACCCGGGCGCCTGCCGGACGGGCACCGGCGAGCACCTGCTCTTCCTCGGCCGGCTCGCGGAGCCCAAGGGCGTACGGCTGCTCATGGCCGCGTGGGACGAGCTCGCGGCGGACGGCGGGGCGGGCGTGCCGCTCGTGCTCGCCGGCGCGGGGCCGCTGGAGCGTGAGGTGGCCGCCTGGGCGGAGGGCCGGGACGACGTGCGCTACGTCGGCCTGTACGACCCGGAGGAGTGCCGGCAGGCCGTCGCCCGGTCGGTCGCCGTGGTGGCTCCCTCGCTGGCCAGGGAGACCTTCGGCCTGGTGGTGGCCGAGGCGATGGCGGCCGGGGTCCCGGCCGTCGCCGCCGGGCACGGCGCCTTCGTCGAACTCGTCGACGAAGGGGTGACCGGGCTGCTGCACCGGCCGGGCGAGGCCGCCTCGCTCGCGGACCGCCTGCGCCGGATCACGGCCGCGCCGGCCCGCAACCGGGAGATGGGGCTGGCGGCCCGGCGCCGGTACGAGCAGCGCTTCAGCCCGGCCGTCGGGCTGGAGCGCCTGCTGGAGGAGTACCGCACCGCGATCGCGGTGCGGGCGGAATCAATGGGGGGGCAGTAAATGACACGATGCCGACTCTGCGGCTCGGCGGCGCTCACGAGCGTCGTCGATCTGGGGGCGACGCCGCCGTGCGAGAGCTTTCTCGCCGCGGACGAACTGGACCGGCCGGAGCCCGCGTACCCGCTGCACCTGCGGGTCTGCACCGACTGCTGGCTCGCGCAGCTCCCTCCGCTGATCACGCCGGAGGAGACCTTCGAGGAGTACGCGTACTTCTCCTCGTACTCGACCTCCTGGGTGGAGCACGCGCGCACGTTCGTCGCGGGCGCCGTGGAGCGGCTCGCCCTCGGCGGCGACGCCTTCGTGGTCGAGGTCGCGAGCAACGACGGGTACCTGCTGAAGCACGTGGTGGACCGCGGGATCCGCTGCCTCGGCGTCGAGCCGTCGGTGAACGTCGGCGCCGCGGCGCGTGAGGCGGGGGTGCCCACGGTCACCGAGTTCCTGAGCCCGGAGACGGGCGCGGCCGTCCGCGCCGAGCACGGCCCGGCTGACCTGGTCGTCGCCAACAACGTGTACGCGCACATCCCCGACGTCGTCGGCTTCACCCAGGGGCTGCGCGCCCTGGTCGCCGACGACGGCTGGGTCTCCGTCGAGGTGCAGCACCTGCTGACCCTGATCGAGGAGAACCAGTACGACACGATCTACCACGAGCACTTCCAGTACTACACGGTCGCGTCCGCGGCCCGGGCGCTCGCGAGCGGCGGGCTCACGCTCGTGGACGTCGAGCTGCTGCCCACGCACGGCGGCTCCGTCCGGCTGTGGGCCCGCCCCACCGCGGTGGCCGGCGAGCCGACGGCGCGCGTGGCCGAGGTCCTCGACCGGGAGAAGGCCGCCGGGCTCCAGGACCTGTCGGGGTACGCCGAGTTCTCCGACCGGGTGGCCAAGGTGCGCCGGGACCTGCTGCGCTTCCTCATCGAGGCGGCCGAGCGCGGTGAGACGGTCGTCGGCTACGGCGCCCCGGGCAAGGGCAACACGCTGCTCAACCACTGCGGCGTCCGGCCCGACCTGCTCGCGTACACGGTCGACCGCAACCCCTACAAGCACGGCAGGTTCACCCCGGGCACCCGCATCCCGATCCTGCCGCCCGAGCGGATCGCCGCCGACCGGCCGGACTACGTCCTCGTCCTCCCGTGGAACCTGCGGGCCGAGCTGGTCGAGCAGCTGTCCTTCGTGGGCGACTGGGGCGGTCGCCTCGTCTTCCCCATCCCGGAACTGAGCATCGTCGAGGTGCCCGCGAAAGAGGTCACAGCATGAAGGTCGTCCTGTTCTGCGGCGGTTACGGGATGCGGATGCGCAACGGCACCGCGGACGACGTGCCCAAGCCGATGGCGATGGTCGGCCCGCGGCCGCTGATCTGGCACGTCATGCGCTACTACGCGCACTACGGGCACACGGAGTTCATCCTGTGCCTCGGGTACGGCGCGCACCACATCAAGGACTTCTTCCTCAACTACGAGGAGACGACGTCCAACGACTTCGTGCTGCGCGGCGGCCGGACCGAGCTGCTGTCCACCGACATATCCGACTGGACGATCACGTTCGCCCAGACCGGCATCGAGTCGCCGATCGGGGAGCGGCTGCGCCGGGTGCGGCACCACCTGGACGGCGACGAGATGTTCCTCGCCAACTACGCCGACGTGCTCACCGACGCGCCGCTGCCGGAGATGATCGACCGGTTCGCCCGGCGCGACGCCGGCGCGTCGATGACGGTGGTGCCGCCGCAGTCCTCGTTCCACTGCGTGGAGCTGGGCGAGGACGGGCTCGTGGGGGGCATCACGGCGGTCAGCGAGCTGCCGCTGTGGGAGAACGGCGGCTACTTCGTGCTCCGCCAGGAGGTCTTCGACCACATACCGGAGGGCGGGGACCTGGTCGCCGACGGCTGCGCCGGCCTGGCCAAGGAAGGCCGTCTGGTGGCGTACCGGCACCGCGGCTTCTGGAAGCCGACCGACACCGTGAAGGAGCGGGCCGCGCTCGACGAGGCCTACGCCCGGGGCGACCGCCCGTGGGCCGTGTGGGAACGGGACGCCGCGGGGGTGACCGCTTGATCCGCCTCGGCGCCGGGCGCCTGGACCGGATCGTCGCGGTGGGCGCGCACTGCGACGACATCGCCATCGGCGCCGGCGGCACGCTCCTCGCGCTGTGCCTCGCACGGCCGGGCATCCGCGTCGACGCGCTGGTGCTCACCGGCGGCGGCGGCGAGCGGGAGCAGGAGGAGCAGGCCGCGCTCGCCGCCTTCTGCCCGGGCGCCGACCTGCGGCTGACCGTGCTCAAGCTGCCGGACGGCCGGCTGCCCGCGCACTGGGAGGAGGCCAAGGCGGCGGTCGAGGAGCTGCGCGAGCGGACCGAGCCGGACCTGATCCTGGCCCCCCGCACCGAGGACGCGCACCAGGACCACCGCACCCTGGCGAAGCTGATGTCCACCGCGTTCCGCGACCACCTCGTGCTCGGCTACGAGATCGTCAAGTGGGACGCCGACCTCGGCCGCCCGGTGGCGTACCAGCCGCTGTCGCCGGAGATCGCCGAGGAGAAGGTGCGGCTGCTGCAGGAGCACTACCCCTCGCAGCGGCACCGGCCCTGGTACGACCGGGAGGCCTTCCTCGGCCTCGCCCGGATCCGCGGCATCGAATGCCACGCGCGCTACGCCGAGGCGTTCGCCGTCACCAAACTCACTCTCGACCTGGGGGACTGAACCTTGCGCGTACTGCTGACCGGACACCAGGGCTACCTGGGCACCGTCATGGCCCCCGTCCTCACCGCCGCCGGGCACGAGGTCGTCGGGCTCGACTCCGGCCTGTTCGCCGACTGCGTGCTCGGCCCGGCGCCGGCGGACCCGGCGGGACACCGGGTGGACCTGCGGGACGTCACGGCCGAGCACGTGGCCGGGGTGGACGCCGTGATCCACCTGGGCGCGCTGTCCAACGACCCGCTGGGATCGCTGGCGCCCGAGCTCACCTACGACATCAACCACCACGCGTCCGTGCGCCTCGCCCGGCTGGCCCGCGAGGCCGGGGTGAAGCGTTTCCTGTACGCGTCGACCTGCTCGGTGTACGGAGCGGCGGGCGGCGACGAGCTGGTGGGCGAGGACGCCCCGCTGCGGCCGGTGACGCCGTACGCGGAGTCCAAGGTGCGGGTGGAGGACGACCTGCACGCCCTGGCCGACGACGACTTCACCCCGGTGTACATGCGCAACGCCACCGCCTTCGGCTACTCCCCCAGGCTGCGCGCCGACATCGTGCTGAACAACCTGGTGGGCCACGCGCTGCTGTCCGGCGAGGTGCTCGTGCTCTCCGACGGCACCCCCTGGCGCCCGCTGGTGCACGCCGCCGACATCGCCCGGGCCTTCACGGCCGCCCTCGAGGCGCCCCGGGAGGCGGTGCACGACCGGGCGTTCAACATCGGCAGCGAGGTCAACAACGTCACGGTCGCCGAGATCGCCGCGCAGGTCGCCGAGGCGGTGGACGGCTCGAAGGTGGTGATCACCGGCGAGAACGGCGCCGATCCGCGGTCGTACCGGGTGGACTTCTCCCGGTTCCGCTCCGCGGTCCCCGGCTTCGACTGCGAGTGGACGGTGAAGCGGGGCGCGCTGGAGCTCGCCGACGCCTACCGGGAGCACGGTCTCACCCGGGAGGACTTCGAGCGGCGCTTCACCCGCCTCGCCGTGCTGCGCGCGGCCTCCGAGACCGGCTCCGTCGACGACACCCTGCGGTGGCGCCGATGACGACCGGATCCGGCTTCGGCGAGGAGATGCACGCGCTGGTGGAGCGGTTGTACCCGCTGTGCCGGAGCATCACCGGCGACGGGGTGCGCGCCACCCTGGAGATCGTCGGCGAGTACCTCCCGCTGGAGGTGCACGAGGTGCCGACCGGGACGCAGGTGCTGGACTGGACGGTGCCGCAGGAGTGGAACATCCGGGACGCGTACGTCGCCGACCCGGCCGGCAACCGGGTCGTCGACTTCGCCGCGTCCAGCCTGCACGTGCTCGGCTACAGCGTGCCGGTGTCGGCGACCATGCCGCTGAGCGAGCTGCGCGGGCACCTGCACACCCTGCCGGAGCAGCCGAAGCTGGTTCCGTACCGCACCAGTTACTACAAGCCGGAGTGGGGCTTCTGCCTGGCCCAGGAGACCCTGGACGCGCTGCCGGACGGCGAGTACGAGGTGCGGATCGACTCCACGCTCGCCGACGGCCACCTCACCTACGCCGAGCACGTGGTCCCCGGCCGGGTCACCGACGAGGTGATCGTCTCCTGCCACGTCTGCCACCCGTCGCTGGCCAACGACAACCTGGCCGGCATCGCGGTGGCGACGTTCCTCGCCCGGGCGCTCGCGGAGCAGACGCCGTACTACACGTACCGGTTCCTCTTCGCGCCCGGCACCATCGGGGCGATCACCTGGCTGGCCCGGAACAAGGAGCGGATCGACCAGGTGCAGCACGGGCTCGTCCTGGCCTGCACCGGCGACCGGGGCAGCCTGACGTACAAGCGGAGCCGGCGCGGCGACGCGGAGATCGACCGGGTGATGCGGCACGTGCTCGAAGCCTCCGAACGGCCGCACGGCATCGTGGAGTTCACCCCGTACGGCTACGACGAGCGGCAGTTCTGCTCGCCCGGCTTCGACCTCGGCGTGGGCTCGCTCACCCGTACCCCGTACGCCGGCTATCCCGAGTACCACACCTCGGCGGACAACCCGGACTTCGTCTCCCCGGAGGCGATGGAGGACACGCTCGCCGTCTGCCGCGAGGCGTTCGCCGTCCTCGACCGCAACCGGCGCTACCTCAACCTCAGTCCCTACGGCGAACCACAGCTCGGCCGGCGCGGGTTGTACGACGCGCTCGGCGGCCGCAGCGACACCAAGCAGGCCCAGATGGCCATGCTCTGGGTGCTCAACCTCTCCGACGGCGAGCACGACCTGCTGGACGTCGCCGAGCGGTCCGGGCTGCCGTTCGACACCGTCGCCGCCGCCGCCGACGCCCTGGGCGCCGCCGGACTGATCAAGGCATGACGCCGATGACCACCGAGGAGGAGGAGAAGACGGCACCGGCCCGGTCCGTCCGGCGGGCCGTCGTCGGCCGGCTGTCCTGGGGACTGGCCGACCAGGCGGCCTCCAGCATGTCCAACTTCGTGGTGGGGTTCTACGTGGCGCGCTCGCTCGGGGTGACCGCCTTCGGCGTGTTCAGCCTCGCGTGGGTGACCTACGGCGTGGTGCTCGGCGCCTCCCGGGGGCTCGCCACCGATCCGCTGGTGGTGCGCTTCAGCGGCGTGCCGCACACGGCCTGGCGCGGGGCGGCGGCCCGGTCGACGGGCGCCGCGCTGGCCGTCGGCGCCGCCGTCGGCGCGGTGTGCCTGCTGGCCGGGCTCGCCCTCGGCGGCAGCGTGGGGACCGCGTTCGCCTGCCTGGGCGTCGTCCTGCCGGGGCTGCTGCTGCAGGACGCCTGGCGGTTCGCCTTCTTCGCCGCCGGTGCCGGGCGGAAGGCGTTCGTCAACGACCTGGTGTGGGGCGTCGCGCTCGTCCCGGCCATGGTCGTGGCGGCCCGCGTGGACAGCGTGGCCGCCTTCGTCCTCGCCTGGGGCGCGTCCGCCGCGGTCGCCGCGGCGTACGGCCTGCTCCAGTCCGGCGTCCGGCCCCGGACGACCGGGGCGCGCGGATGGCTGCGCGAGCAGCGCGATCTCGGCTACCGGTACCTGGTCGAGAACGGCAGCCTCAGCGGCGCGGGCCAGCTGCGGTCGTACGGGCTCGGCGTGATCGTCGGAGTCGGCGCGGTGGGCGCGGTCCGCGGCGCCGAACTCCTGCTCGGCCCGTTCCTCGCCCTGCTGATGGGGCTGTCCCTCGTCACCGTCGCGGAGGCGGCACGGGTGCTGCGCCGGGCCCCGCACCGCCTCGGCCGGTTCTGCCTCCTGCTCGGCGGCGGGCAGGCCGTCGCCGCGCTGCTCTGGGGCGCGGCGCTGCTGCTCGTGCCGGACCGGCTCGGCGAGCTCGTGCTCGGCGGCGTCTGGCCCTCCGCCTCGGAGCTCATCGTGCCGGCCACGCTCGGCGTCGCGGGCGCCGGCCTCGGCACCGGCGCGGCGGCCGGGCTGCGCGCGCTCGGCGCGGCCCGGCGCAGCCTGCGCGTCCAGCTGTTCGCCTCCGCCTGCTACGTCGCCGGCGGGCTCGGCGGGGCCGTCCTGGCCGGCACCGTCGGCTCGGCCTGGGGCGTCGCCGCCGCGACCGCCGCCGGCTCGGCCGTGTGGTGGCTGCAGCTGCGCTCCGCCCTGCGCGAGCACCACCGGAACCCCATCCCCGAAGTGAGGACCTCATGACCGCCCGACCCAGGCTGACCATCGGCCTGCCCGTGTACAACGGCGAGGAGTACCTCGCCGAATCGCTCGACGCCCTGCTCGGCCAGACCTACGAGGACTTCGAGCTGGTCATATCCGACAACGCCTCGACCGACGGGACCCAGGACATCTGCCGGAAGTACGCGGCGCGGGACTCGCGCATCCGCTACCTCCGGCTGCCCCGGAACATCGGCGCGACGCCGAACCACAACCGGCTGTTCGCCGAGTGCCGCACCGAACTGTTCAAGTGGGCCTCGCACGACGACCTGTACGCGCGTGACCTGCTGCGGCGCTGCGTGGACGCGCTCGACGAGCGGCCGGACGTGATCCTCGCCCACGCCGACCAGGCCGTCATCGACGCCGACGGCCGGGTGAAGGTCCCGTACGAGTACACGCTCGCCACCGCCTCCCGGCGTGCGCCGGAGCGCTTCCGCAGCATGCTGTTCGAGCCCGGCGGCGACGACTTCTACGGGGTGATACGGGCCGACGTGCTGCGCCGGGTGAAGCCGATGGACAGCTACCACCACGCGGACCGCACGTTCGTCTGCGAGATCGGCCTGCACGGGCCCTTCCACCAGGTGCCGGAGCTGCTGTACTTCCGCCGCGACCACCCCGCCCGCGCCGAGCGGGCGAACCCCTCCAAGCGCTCCCGGTGCGTCAACCTGGACCCGCGCCGGGCGGGACCGCTGCACCCGACGCCCCGGCTGCTCGCCGAGTACGTCCTGGGCTTCGTCTCGGCGATCCGGCGGGCGCCGCTGTCCGTGGCCGACCGGCGGGCGTGCTACGGCCACCTGGCCGCGTGGATGTCCAGCCGGGCCCGGCCGGGTGCCGGCGAGCGGGTCGAGGACCGCGCGCCGGTCGACCCGGCCCGGCTCGCCGTCTCCGTCGACGACCTCGTCGCGGGGCGCGAGGGAAGGCTGCGGTGACCGCCGTCCGCGTCGGGGTCTTCGGCCTGCTCGGCTCCGGCAACCTCGGCAACGACGGATCGCTGGAGGCCGTGCTCGGGTACCTCCGCGCCGAGCACCCCGGGGCGGTCGTCGACGCGCTGTGCGGGGGGCCCGAGACGGTCACGGCCCGCTTCGGGATCCCCGCGACCCGCCTCCACTGGTACCGCGGGGAGTACCGGACCGCGTCGCGCGCGGGCGCGATCGCGGGGAAGGGCCTGGGCAAACTCGTCGACGCCTTCCGCACCGCCGCCTGGGTGCGCCGGCACGACGTGGTGATCGTCCCGGGCATGGGCGTCCTGGAGGCCACGCTGCCCCTGCGGCCGTGGGGCTTCCCGTACTCGCTGTTCCTGCTCTGCGCGACCGGCCGGCTCCTCGGCACCCCGGTCGCGCTCGTCGGCGTCGGCGCCGCCGCGATCCGCGACCGGCCGACCCGGGCGCTGGTCCGCTGGTCGGCGCGGCTCGCCGCGTACCGGTCGTACCGGGACGCCCAGTCCCGCGACGCCATGCGGGCGATGGGCGTGGACACCGCACGCGACGAGGTGTACCCGGACCTGGCGTTCTCCCTGCCGACGCCGCCGTCCCCCAAGCTCTCGGCTTCGCTCGGGCAGGGAGGTGCCCCCGCCCCGGCGGGCCCGCCGGGCCTGGTCTGCGTCGGCGTCATGGCCTTCCACGGCGGCAACGACGACCGTGCCCGGGCCGAGGAGATCCACCGGCGCTATCTCGACGGGACGATCCGCTTCGTCCGCGCGCTGGTCGAGGACGGCAGGCCGGTCCGGCTGCTCACCGGCGACGACGTCGACGCGACGGTGGTCGACGCGATCCTCGGCGCGGTGGACTCGCCGCTGGTCACCGCCGCCGAGACGGCCTCGCTGGCCGACCTGACGAAGGAGATGGCGGCCGCCGAAACGGCGGTGGCGATCCGCTACCACAATCTGATCTGCGCGTTGAAGGCGGGCACTCCGGTGCTCGCGGTCACCTACGCGGCGAAGAGCGACGCCCTCATGGCGCAGATGGGCCTCGCCGAGTACTGCCATCCGGCGCGCGAGGTCGACGCCGACCGGCTGCTCGAACAGTTCCGGGAGCTGGAGAAGCGCTCGGCGGAGCTGCGGCAGACGCTCACCGAGCGGAACCAGGCAGTCGCACGGCAACTCACCGCCCACTTCGCCGCCTTGACGACGACTCTGTTCCGTACAACCTCTCGGAAGGCTCCATGAAAGCGACCGAAGTCCCGGAGATCGCCGGCGCGTACCTGTTCGAACCGACGCCGTACGCCGACGAGCGCGGCTTCTTCTGCCGCACCTTCGACGCCGACGTGGTGCGTTCGGTCGGCATCGACCCGGACGCCTTCGTCCAGGACAGCCTGTCCCGCTCGGTCCGGGGCGTGCTCCGCGGCCTGCACCTGCGCTCCGGCGCGGGCGAGGCCAAACTGGTGCGCTGCTCGTACGGGAAGGTCTTCGACGTCGTCGTCGACCTGCGCCCGGACTCGCCCACGTACCTGGGCCGGGCCTTCTTCGAGCTGTCCGGCGAGACGCAGGCGACGCTGTACATCCCGGCGGGGTGCGCGCACGGCTTCCAGGCGCTGACCGGGACCGCCGACACCTCGTACCGGATCGACCGCCCGCACGATCCGGCGGAGGACGTGACGATCGCCTTCGACGACCCGGAGCTCGCCATCCCCTGGCCGCTGCCGGTCACGTCGATGTCCCAGCGGGACCGGGAGGCGCCGAGCCTCGCCGAGGTCCTGAAGCAGAAAGAGAGCTGAGGTCCGCGTGGACACCGAAGAGTTCGAGCTCCCCAGGTCGCGGTGGGCGAACGAGCGCCTGCACGCCATGATCCCCGGGGGCGCGCACACCTACGCCAAGGGCGACGACCAGTACCCCGAGAACCTGGCCCCGGTCATCAGCCACGGCCACGGCGCCCATGTGTGGGACGTCGACGGCAACCGCTACGTCGAGTACGGCTCCGGCCTGCGGTCGGTCAGCCTCGGCCACGCCCACCCGCGCGTGGTCGAGGCGGTGCGGCGGGAACTCGACCGGGGCAGCAACTTCGTCCGGCCGTCGATCCTGGAGGCCGAGGCGGCGGAGCGCTTCCTCGCCACCGTCCCGACCGCCGAGATGGTGAAGTTCGCGAAGAACGGCTCCGACGCCACCACCGCGGCGGTACGCCTCGCCCGTGCCGTCACCGGGCGCACGCGGGTGGCGCTCTGCGCCGACCATCCGTTCTTCTCGGTCGACGACTGGTTCATCGGCACCACGCCGATGTCGGCGGGGATCCCGGCCACCGACCTCACGGTGACCTTCCCCTACGGAGACCTGCCCGCCACGGAGGAGCTCCTCTCCCGCCACGAGGGCGAGATCGCCTGCCTGATCCTGGAGCCCGCCACCCACTCCGATCCTCCGCCCGGCTACCTCGCGGGCCTGCGCGCACTCGCGGACCGGCACGGCTGCGTCCTGGTCTTCGACGAGATGATCACCGGTTTCCGCTGGTCCGAGGCGGGCGCCCAGGGCCTGTACGGAGTCGTCCCCGACCTCTCCACGTTCGGCAAGGCGCTGGGCAACGGGTTCGCCGTCTCCGCGCTGGCGGGCCGCCGCGACCTGATGGAGCGGGGCGGCCTGCGCCACTCCGACGACCGGGTGTTCCTCCTCTCCACCACGCACGGCGCGGAGACCCACTCCCTGGCAGCCGCGATGGCCGTACAGACCACCTACACGGAAGAGGGCATCACCGCCCGGCTGCACGCCCTGGGCGAGCGCTTGGCCGCCGGCGTCCGCGAAGCGGCGACCGCCATGGGCGTCGGTGACCACGTGGTCGTACGGGGCCGGGCCAGCAACCTGGTCTTCGCCACCCTCGACGAGAACGGGCAGCCGTCGCAGGAGTACCGCACCCTGTTCCTGCGCCGACTCCTCGCGGGCGGGGTCCTGGCCCCGTCGTTCGTGGTGAGCAGCGCGCTCGACGACACCGACATCGACCACACCGTCGACGTGGTGGCCCAGGCCTGCGCGGTCTACCGAAAGGCACTGGACACCGGGGACCCCACACCGTGGCTGGCGGGCCGGCCGGTGAAGCCGGTCTTCCGCCGCCAGGCGTGACGCGACCTCACCGACCGGAGCCGACGACCCGATCGACGACCCACGCCGTCGCCGGTACCACCGCCAGAGCGGTGCACCAGCCGCCGAGGGCGTCGGTCGGGTAGTGCGCGCCCAGGACGACCTGCGCCCAGCCCATGGCGGCGCCGGCGACGAGCGCCGCGGTGAACACGACCACCGTGCCGGCCGTCCTGCCGAGGCCGAGCCGCCCGGTCACGAGCAGCGCCACCACAAGGGCGAAGGCGGTGAGAAAGGCGGTGTGCCCGCTCGGGAAAGACAGGTTGTCACCGTGAATGGTGCGCCCCACCAGGGCCTTGAGCAGCCTGGCCACCCCGACGGCCACACCGACCCCGACACCGAGGAGCACGGCCGCCCGGGGCCACCGCAGCAGCAGGCACCCGGTCACGGCGGCCACGACCAGCGCGGCGGCCCCCACGGGCTCCCCCAGGAAGTCCGTGACCTCAGCGCCGTACCGCCACGGCCCCGCCGCACCGCCCACCGCCGCCTGGACCCGCACGTCCACCACACCGGGCCGGCCGTCGTCGGCGTACAGAACCCCGAGCACGGCGACCACCACCGCGGCAAGACCCGCGATCCCCCCGAGTCCCACCCGTACCGCCGAAGGCAACACCACAGCGGTCGAAGTCCCCTTCACCCACCCACGCCGCATTCTCCCCCGCCCTCCGAGGCCGACACCGGTTCCCGACCGGGTATTTGCCACCCTATTCATCGATCCCGACCCGAAGGCCAGGGTGCCGGGAGCCGCTCCTCCGGCATCACGGCAACGCCTCGGGCACGGATAGGGTGTTCGCGCGACGACACCGTGCTCGTTCAGGAGGTTACGAGTGGGGCCAGAACCCCCGGCGATCCGCGTACCGGTCGGGGAAGGGTCCGGTCAGTGGACGAGTCGAACCGTCCCGCGGCGAGTCCTGCTGGTGGTGCACAACGTCACGTCCGCCGGCCGCCTGATGGATCTCCTGCCCCTGTTCCACGACGACTTCCGCGTCCAGGTACTCGTCACGTCGACGGGCTCCTCCGCGTTCCAGGGCGGCATCCGTGAGCTCTTCCACGACCTGCAGCTACCCGAACTGCCATGGAAGCAGGCGCTCTCGACTCCCGTGGACCTGGCGATCTCAGCGAGCTTCGGCGGTGAACTCGACCTGATCCAGGGCAATTTGACGGTCATCTCACATGGGGTCGGATACACTAAAAAACTAGACAAGCCGGGAGCCGGGAGCCGGGAGCCGGGAGCCGGGAGCCGGGAGCCGGGAGCCGGGAGCCGGGAGCCGGGACGCCGACGTTCGGGCTGTCGCCGGAGTGGCTGTTGTCCGGTGGGCGTCCCTTCGTCGATGGGCTCGTTCTCTCCCACCCCGAGCAACTGGAACGTCTGGCCCGGGTCTGCGCGCAGGCGGTCCCCTCGGCCGTCCTCGCCGGGGACCCCTGCTTCGACCGGATGCTCGCCGCGCGTCCGTACCGGGACAGGTTCCGGCGTGCGCTGGGGGTCCGTCGCGGTCAGCGACTCGTCGTCCTGAACTCGACGTGGAACCCCGAGGGTTTCTTCGGCAGCGGTGGCGGACAGGACGTCCTCCCCGGGCTTCTGCCCCGGCTCGCCGCCGAGCTGCCGGCCGACGACTACCGTCTGGCCGCTGTTCTCCACCCGAACATCTGGTACGGCCACGGGCCCGGCCAGATCAGGGCGTGGCTGGACCGGGCCCGACGCAGCGGGCTGACGCTCATCGACCCCGTCCACGCGTGGCGACAGGCCCTCCTCGCCGCCGATCTCGTCCTCGGGGACTTCGGCGCCGTGTCCTACTACGCCGCAGCCCTGGGCACCCCCGTACTGCTGGCCGCCGACGGGACGGGCGTACTCGATGCCGAGACGCCGCTCGCGGAGTTCGTCCGTCGTGCGCCCCGGCTCGATCACCGTGCTCCGCTGCTTCCCCAGGTGGAACGGCTGCTCGGGGCGCACCGTCCGGATCCCTCCCCCGCCGGGTTCGTCACCTCGGATCCGGGGCGGTCGGCCGAGCTGCTGCGCCGGCACTTCTACGCGTCGATGGACCTTCCCGAGCCGCCCGGGCCCGCGTCCCTGGAGCCGCTCCCGCTCCCTCCGTACCGTCCGGGGAAGGTGACGGCCCCGCTGCACGTGCGGACCCGTGCGGAGGGGACGGACATCGCCGTCGAACGGTCCACCGGACATCCCGCCGGGGCGGCCGGCGACGCGCACCTCGCCGTGCACGAGGAGACGCGGCACCCCAGCGACCTCGACACGGCCGACGTGATCACGCGCGACGGGCAGGCGGACGACCCCCGGCTGGGCGGTCCCGGCGCGTGGACCGACGAGGTGCTGCGCCTCCACCCCCACTGCTCGACGGCCGTGTACGTCACAGGGCCGCACACCTGCGTCGTACGCAGCCGAGGGCGGCACGGCACGTTCCGCCTGTCCGCCGACGACGACGCCGGGGCGGACGCGGATCCGGCCGCGTACGCCTCCGCCTTCCACGTCTGGCTGGCGTACGGCGGCGCGGTCCCCGCGCAGGGGGTGGTGCTCCGGATGCACACCGCCGGCGGCGTGCATCCGTTCCGCGCGGAGGCGATCGGCTGAGCTACCGGGCCGCGCCCGCCTCGCACCGCCGCCGCAGTCCGGCGAGGTAGGCGCGATGCGGGACGGCAGAGGAAGGCAGCAGCACCTCGGCCTCGGCGATCCTGGCCAGCGCCGCCGCGTCGTCGCCGGCGTCGTGCAGGGTCTCCGCCAGGTCCGTGAGGGCGCGGGCCCGGTTGTACGCCTCCGGGGGCGCTCCGGTACGTCCCGCGAAGAAGTCCACGGCGCGCTCCAGGCGCCGGCGGGACTCGTCCAGCCTGCCCAGGCCGCGCAGGGCCCTGCCCTGATGGCGCTCGATCAGCGCGAGGGCCCTCGGGAGGTCGGCCGCGCCTTCCTCGCCGGGCCCGATCCTCCGGTAGACGGACTCGGCCTCGGTGAACCGCTCGTACGCCTCCTCGAACGACCAGCGGTTCAGGCTCAACAGGCCCAGCAGCTCCACGGCGGACGCCTCGCCCCGCCGGTGGCCGGCCGCCCGCTCGTAGGTGACGGCCGCCCGGGCCGCCCGGCCGGCCTGCTCCCACCGTCCCGTCTCCCCCAGGCAGTGCGCCAGCTGGAAGTGGAGGGCCGCCGTCATCCGCTCGTCCGCGCGGCTCTCCTCCGCATACCTCGCCGCGTCCCGGAGCGCCGGAAGGATCTCGTCCCAGTACCCCGCCTTCAGCTGCAGCGGCCACAGGGAACGGGCCAACCAGAGGGCGGTGTCCACGTGCTGGTGTTCCTCGGCCACGGCGACCGCCCGGGCCACGTTCGCCACCTCGGCCGTCAGGACCGCGATGCCGTCCGGCACGGCACCGGTTCCGGCCCGGTGCTCCGGCGGCGGCTCGGTCCTCCAGCTTTCCGGCAGGGCCGCGCGGGACGCGGACAGCACCCGTGCGAGCAGCGTTCCGAGGACCCGGTCCACGGCGTCCGCGCACTTCCCGATCCCGTACTCGGCGGCGGCGGTCTCGGCCAGCTGCCTCCGGATCTCGGGCCGGAAGCGGTACCGCCGGTCGGTGAGGGGTTCGAGCAGTCCGGCGTCCGCCGCCTCGTCGAGCAGGCGGGCGGCTGTCACCTCGTGCATGTCGGCGGCGGCCGCCGCGATCGTGGCACTGATGGACGGCCAGGCGCCGAGCGCGGTGAGCCGGCACAGGCGCACCGCCTCCGCACCCAGCCCGAGCGACGCGAGGTGCGCGGCCGCACGGACCGGATGGTCCGGCCCCGCCCCGGTCCGGGACACGGCTGCGGACGGCGGCTCGTCCCGGGTCAGCAGCCGCGCCTCCGTGTGGAGGGCGAGCGCGTTGCCGCGGCAGCGTTCGAGGACCCCCGGCAGCTGGGCCTTGACCCGGGCGGCGTGCTCCGGCCCGGCGACCTTCCGGACGAGCTGCTTCGCGTGCCGGTCGGTCAGCGGCGGTACGGCGACGCGCTCGGCTTCCAGCAGGAGCGGCGGCCCGGAGACGACCACCACCAGCAGGACGTCGGGCGTCGACGGCACGAGGCCGCGGACCTGCGCGAGCGAGGTCGTGTGGTCGATCACCACGAGCGCTCTCCGACCCGCGGTGAGCTGCCGGTAGAGCCGCTCACGGCCCGACTCGGTGGCCGGTGTCCGGTCGGGGTCCACGTCCATCTCGCGCAGCAGCCGCAGCAGGACGCCCGCCGGCTCCGGCCCGGTCTCCCCGGACGCGTCGCGCAGATCGACGTAGTACTGCCCGTCGGGGAACCGGTCGCGCCCCTCCGCCCCCAGTCGAAGGGCCACCGAGGTGGAGCCACTGCCCGCGGGGCCCGACAGCAGGACGACCCGGGGCCGGCCCTCCCAAGGGCGGTCGGCCTCCCGCAACAGCTGCTTGAGGACCTTCTCCTGGTTCGTGAACGCCCACGGCGCCGGGGGCATCGCGCCCCGAGACGGTTCCACGGCCCCGTCCGTGACGCTCTCCAGCATCAGCGCCCACTCTCCGGCCCGCTGCGGGTCACGGCCCAACCGCGCATGCACCCGCTCCGCCAGCACCCGACGGTCCTCCGCGCCGGCGGGCAACGGAGCCTCCCGCCCCAGGGTCCGTCTCACCAGAGCCCCCGTCGACAGGGCCAGGTTCTTGCCGATCTCCCCGGCGGCCCCGTTCCCCACCCCCAGCAGGAACGTGGTCAGCGCACTGAGCGCCACGACCTCCAACACGTCGGCCCCTCCCCCTGGTCGCCGGCCCTGTCACCGCCGGACTGTATCGCCGCGCCTCCGGATCGCGGAAACGCCCACGCCTCAGTAACTCCCCTGCCTGGCGCGATACATGTGAAGCCCAGGTGTCGGAAGGCGAGCGGTACGCCATCGAGCGGGGCGACTCTGTCACCTCGCGGCACCGCTGGGACGCCGTACGGCATGGAAGCGAACAAGACCGATCGCCCCTCCCAGGAGCCCGCCGCATTCCGGCCGAGGCGTATGCGGCCCCCGAGCAGACCGGCCTTCCCGGGCAGGACTTCATCGATGCATGCGCGTACGTGGAGTCGCTCGACGCCGACCTCCCGGTGATCACCCCGGCCGCGGTGCTCGCCGAGGTGATCCACCCCAGGACCAACGACGCCGCACTGAAGTGGACGCTGCCCCGGCTGCGGGGTCGGGGCCCGTCACCCGGACCCCCGCCCGGTCCACCGCGCACCGCGTCACCTGGCCGGTGCCTGCTCGGCGGGGTGCGGAAGCAGTTCGCTGGAGCCGCGAACCACCAGACGGGTGGGGACCATGACGGTCCGGGCGCGGGTGCGGTCGCCGTCCAGGCGGGCGAGGGCGGTCCTGGCCGCCGCCTCGCCGACGGCCGCCGGGTCCTGGGCCACGACGGTCAGGGCCGGTTCGAGGACATCGGCGAGCGGGAGGTCGTCGAAGGTGACCAGGGCGACGTCCTTGCGCCCCGCGCGGGTGAGCTGGGCGATGACCCCGAGGGCTGTGATGTTGTTCGCCGCGAACAGGGCGGTGGGGGGATGGGGCAGGTCAAGGAGGGCGGTGGTCTCGGCGGCGGCCGTCTCCTGGCTGTGGGCGCCGGTCACCAGGGTCCGGTCGTAGGGCAGACCGGCCTCGTCGAGCGCCGAGCGGTAGCCGGCGAGCCGCTCGCGCCGGGTGTAGAGCTTGGCGGGAAGGTCTCCGATGAAACCGATCCGGCGGTGGCCGCGGGCGATGAGGTGGGAGACGCCCTCGTGGACGCCGGTCCGGTTGGAGCTGACCACGCAGTCTGCGGACAGTCCGACTCCCGGCCGGTCGAGGAACACCACCGGCAGACCGGCCGCGCGCGGTGCCTTGAGATGGCTGTGATCGGCTCCGAAGGCGGGGACGACCATCAGCATGCTGACGCGCCGGGCGAGGAAGGTCTGGATCAACGCCCTTTCCCGGTCCGGGTCTTCGGCCGACGAGCCCATGAGGAGGGTGAGGCCGCGGCTGCGCACGACGTCCTCGATGCCACCGGCGACGGTGCCGAAGAAGGGGTTGCCGAGGTCGGGCACGACCAGGCCGACGGTGGTGTCGGGCCCTCCGACACGGATGTTGCGGGCCATCAGGTTCGGCTGGAAGCCGAGCTTCGCGACCGCGGCGAGCACGCGCTCGCGGGTCTCCGGGGAGCTCGGCCCGTCCTCGTTGAGCACCCGGGACACCGTCTTGGCGCTGACGCCCACTTCCCTGGCGACATCGGCCAGTGTGGGGCGGCGGTTCGCGGCCATGTACCACCGTTCCTGTGCGTTCGTCGGGACCGGCCCCTGCCCGGGGCCGGTCCCGCTGTCCTGCCTGTGCGGCGTCCCTGTGGTCCGCGCGGCGTCGCCCCTGTGGCGACTCAGTGGGCGGACACGCCTGCCGCCTCGGCGGCATCCGCGTCGGCAACGACGGTACCTCCATCGTCGCTCACCCTGAGCGCCCCCGTCATGATGGCGACGACCTCCGCCATGGAATGGTCGGACGGCTTGATCAGCGCCTCGCGACGGCCGAGCCGGTGGATGTGGATGCGGTCGGCGATCTCGAAGACGTGCGGCATGTTGTGGCTGATCAGGACCACGGGCATGCCCTTGTCGCGGACTCGGCGGATCAGGTCGAGGACCTGCCCCGACTCCTTGACGCCCAGCGCGGCGGTGGGCTCGTCCATCACGACGACGCTCTTGGCCCAGGCGACGGACCGCGCGACCGCCACGGCCTGGCGCTGACCGCCGGAGAGCGTCTCCACCGGCTGCGTCAGTGACCGCAGTCCGATCTTGAGGTCGGCCATGTGGGCCGCTGCCTCCTGGCGCATGCGCTTCTTGTCGAGCATGCGCAGCGCGCTGCCGAGAAAGCCCGGTCGGCGCAGTTCCCGTCCGAGGAACATGTTGGAGGCGATGTCCATGGACGCGGCGACGGCCAGGTCCTGGTAGACGGTCTCGATGCCGTGCTGCCGGGCGCTCTGCGGCCCGGTGAACCGGATGGGCTCGCCGTTCAGCCGGATCTCGCCCTCGTCGGGGGCGAGCGCACCGGTGAGGGCTTTGATCAGGCTCGTCTTTCCGGCGCCGTTGTCGCCGATGACGGCGAGGACCTCACCGGGCAGCAGATCGAAGTCGGCGCCGTCGATGGCGGTGACATGGCCGTACCGCTTGACCAGGCCGCGGGCCTGGAGCACGGGCGTGACGTCGGCGGTGCTCATCGTGCCTTCTTCCGGGAGATCTGGTCGACGGTGACGGCCAGGATCACCAGCACGCCGGTGATCAGGGTCTGGTAGATGGAGGCGACGCCCATCAGCTGGAGGCCGTTGCGGAACACACCGACGATGAGGACGCCGATGAAGGTGCCGAGGACGGAGCCGCGCCCGCCGAAGAGGCTGGTGCCGCCGAGGACGACGGCGGTGATGCTGTCCAGGTTGTCGGTCTGGCCGGCCTGCGGGTCGCCGACGCCCGTGCGGGAGATCAGGAGCAGTGCGGCGATTCCGTAGACGGCTCCGGCCAGGGTGTAGAGGCCGATCGTCAGCCGGGAGGTGCGGATGCCGTTGAGGCGGGCGGCCTCGGGGCTGTTGCCGAGCGCGTACACGTGCCGGCCCCAGGACGTGCCGCTCAGCGCGTAGGCGAAGAGCAGGAACAGGGCGATCGTCACGAGCGAGCCGTAGGTGATGTCGGTGTTGCCGAGCGGGAACGTCTCGCCGAGGGCGGTCAACGGCGTCGGGAGGTCGGTGATCGTCTGCTCGGCCGAGTAGATGTGGGTCAGGGCGAACGCCACGTTCAGCATGCCGAGGGTGACGATGAACGGCGGGAGCGGGATCAGCTGCACCAGCAGGCCGTTCGCCAGGCCGAAGCCCGCGCTGACGAGCAGACCGAGAGCGATCGCGGCGAGCGGCGGCAGGCCGCCCTCGGCAGCCGTCTTGGCGATGACGATGCTGCCGAACGCCATGACGGCGCCGCAGGAGAGGTCGATGCCGGCGGTGAGGATGATCAGGGTCTGACCGATGGCCAGCGTGCCCACGACCATGACCTGCTGGACGATCAGCGAGAAGTTGCCGCCGGAGAGGAACTGCTCGGTCGTCAGGGAGAAGAAGACACAGGCCAGCAGCAGGGCGACGAGGGGGCCCGTGGTCGGTGTGGCGAGCAGCCGGCGGACCGTGGTCGGCCCTTTCAGCTGGTCGTAGGGCAGGGGTGTGGCAGTCATGGTGGTCCTTGCCGGTGGTCGATGGTCGGCGGAGCGGGGTTCGTCAGGCGTGACGTGCCGGAGGGCCGCCCGCCGCGGGAG
Organism: Streptomyces sp. NPDC006197; assembly: GCF_040613865.1. Taxonomy (NCBI): domain Bacteria; kingdom Bacillati; phylum Actinomycetota; class Actinomycetes; order Kitasatosporales; family Streptomycetaceae; genus Streptomyces; species Streptomyces sp. NPDC006197. Next base: position 66,399 of record NZ_JBEXSZ010000001.1, read on the forward strand.
GCGTTCGCCGGGGGATGCCGCAGGGGTGATCCCCGGAGGGGCGCGCGTTCCGGCCTCGGGGACAGGGAGGTCGGGTGCGGACTGCTCGGCCGTGCGAGGGTCGGCCGTGCGAAGGTCGGCCGTGCGAAGGTCGGCCGGGAGCGGACTTCCGCAGCGCGCCCTGAGGCGGGACTCAGCCCCAGCACTTCTCCAGGCCGTACGCGGTGTCCTTGGCGTCGACACCCGGCTCGGCCGCGTCGGTGATGAGCGTGACGCCGGTGTCCGTGTAGCCGGAGGCCTTCTTGCCGCCCTTGGCGAAGTCGGCGACCGCCTTGACGCCCCGGGACGCCATCTCGAGCGGGTACTGCTGCGAGGTCGCCGCGATCTTGCCCTCCTTGACGGCCTTCGTGCCGGTGCAGCCGCCGTCGACGGAGACGACCAGCACCTTCTTCTCCAGGCCCTTCGCCTTGAGCGCGGTGTGGGCGCCCAGTGCGGCCGGCTCGTTGATCGTGTAGACGACGTTGATGTCCGGGTGCTTCTGGAGGCAGTTCTCCATCGCCATCTGGCCCTTGGCCTGGTCGCCGCCGGTGTCCTGCATGCACACGACCGACGGGTCGCCCTCCGCGACGCCGAAGCCCTTGAGGAAGCCCTGGTGGCGCTGCACACCCACCGCGACGCCGGGCGCGAGGTCCAGGGTGGCGATCTTCGCCTCCTTGCCGGCCATGGCGGCCTTGGCGTACCGGCCGATGAGCTCGCCCGCCTTGACGTTGTCGGTGGCGAACAGGGCGTCGGTGGCGTCCTGCGGCTCGGTCGGGCTGTCGAGCGCGATGACCAGGACGCCCTTGGCGCGTGCCTTCTCGAGGGCGGGGACGATCGCCTTGGAGTCGTTGGGCGTGATGAGGATGCCCTTCACACCGGAGTTGACCATGTTCTCGATGGCGGTGACCTGTCCCGCGTTGTCTCCGTCGAACTTCCCGGCCGCGCTGACGAGTTCGACGCCGCTGTCCTTCGCGGCCCGCTCGGCGCCCTCCTTCATCTTCACGAAGAACGGGTTCGTGTCCGTCTTGGTGATCAGCCCGACCTTGGTTCCACCGCCGCCGGACCCTCCCTGCGCACCGGAGCCGCAGGCCGTCAGGGTCAGCGCCGAGACGGCGGCGAGAGCGGTGAATCCGGTGGAGACGCGGAGGGTGCGGTTTCTGCGAAGCATGACTGATCTCCTGCTGGACGGGGGCGGAACGGCCGCGCGGGTCGAAGGGCCGCGGCGCGAAGGGACTGCTGCTGTCGAGCGCACGAGCGGTGTCATCGTTGACCGATGTCATCGTTGACACCGCTTGCGGAGGATGATGAACTCCGTCACCCGGAAACGTCAATGCCTTGGCGCCGTCACAAATCGGCAACGCCGCCCGCACCGCCTCACACGGAGAGCAGCGCTCTCCACGAGGTTCCTCAAGGCCCCTTGCAAACGCAGCCTCCTCGCGCTGCCCACCTGGAGAGATGAGCCATGCGCCTGCCTCTGGTCACCGTCCTCGGAGAATGCGTCGCGGACGCCTTCACCGTCCCCGCGCCCACGCCGGGCGAGCTCGCCCTGCGGGTCCTGCCGGGCGGCGGTCCGGCGAACACAGCCGTGGCGCTCGCCCGCCTGGGCACGCCCGCCCGCTTCCTGGCACGGCTGTCCGACGATGCCTTCGGCCGTCTTTTCCGCGGTCACCTGGAGGCCTCGGGCGTCGACCTCACGGCCGCCGTACACGCACCCGAGCCCAGCACGCTGGCCGTCGCCGAACTCGACGCCCAGGGCCGGGCGGCGTACTCCTTCCACGCTCAGGGCACCGCGGACTGGCAGTGGACGGCGGACGAACTCGCCGCGACGGACCTCGCCTCCACGGCCTGCCTGCACTCGGGCTCCCTGGCCCTGGTGTGCGAGCCCGGCGGCACGGTCGTGGAGGAGTTCCTCGCCCGCGCCTCCGCCACGGCCACGATCTCCATCGACCCGAACGTCCGGCCGCTGCTCGTGGCGCCGGAGGTCTACCGCGAACGCCTGCCGCGCTGGTGCGCGCTCACGGACGTCCTCCGGCTGAGCGAGGACGACCTGGAGCTGCTGCTGCCCGAGTACACGATCGAGCGGGCCTGCGACGCCTGGCACGCGGCGGGCGTCCCGCTCGTCGTGATCACCCGCGGGGAGCGCGGCGCGGTCGCCTCGCTGGACGGCGAGCGGGTCGTCGTGCCGGCGCCCCTGACCGACGTGGTCGACACCGTCGGCGCCGGCGACTCCTTCACCGCCGGACTCCTGCACCATCTCGGCGCCAAGGGACTCCTCGGCGGGCGTCTGACGGACCTGCGGGTCGACGACGTCTTCGACGCCTGCGCCTTCGCCTCCCGGGTGGCGGCGCTGACCTGCGGCGTCGTCGGGCCGAACCCGCCGTGGGCCGGCCAGTTGCGGCTGCCTGCACCTGCGGCCGGGCGCCTCGCCGGCTGACCGGGCGGACCGAACGAACCCGGCCCAGGGCATTGACGTGCCGCCCGGAGCCCGCACATCATCACTCCCCAGCGGATGTCATCGCTGTCACATGTCATCGATGACATCCCGTTTCCGGGTCGCCCCCACCGCCCGGCACTGCGAATCCCCCCGGCGTCTTACCACCGCAGCGGACGCGGGTACGACGCCGCCGCCCACAGTGCAGGAGAAACCATGAGCCGAGCCCCCGCACGCCGTCGTGTCCCGCTGCGCCTCGTCACCGCCGCGGCCGCGACCTGCGCGCTGACCGTCACCGCCGTCGCCCCGCAGGCGGCGGCGGAGGTCAGCCGGCCGTACACGGAGACGTACCGCCCCCAGTTCCACTTCAGCCCCGCGGAGAACTGGATGAACGACCCCAACGGACTGGTCTGGTTCAAGGGCGAGTACCACCTCTTCTACCAGTACAACCCGAGCGGCGACACCTGGGGGAACATGTCCTGGGGCCACGCCGTCAGCAAGGACCTGGTGCACTGGCGGGAACTCCCCCTCGCCATCCCGCACGACGACGAGGAGATGGTCTTCTCCGGCAGCGCCGTCGTCGACCACGACAACACCACGGGGTTCGGGACCAAGGAGAACCCCGCGATGGTGGCCGTCTACACCAGCCACTTCAAGGACGGCGGCAAGCAGGCCCAGTCCCTGGCGTACAGCACCGACCGCGGCCGCACCTGGACCAAGTACGCCGGGAACCCCGTGCTCGACATCGGGTCGAAGGAGTTCCGCGATCCCAAGGTCCAGTGGTACGCCCCCACCAAGAGTTGGCTGATGACGGTGTCGCTGTCCGCCGAGCACAAAGTCCGGTTCTACTCCTCCAAGGACCTCAAGAGCTGGACGCATCTGAGCGACTTCGGCCCGCAGAACGCGGTGGGTGGCGTCTGGGAGTGCCCGGACCTGTTTCCGCTGCCCGTCGACGGCGACCCCAAGCGCATCAAGTGGGTGCTCGTCGTCAACATCAACCCCGGTGGCATCGCCGGGGGTTCGGCCGCCCAGTACTTCGTGGGCGACTTCGACGGCAAGCGGTTCACCGCCGACGACGACGGCTCCTACACGCCTCCGCCCGGAGTGGTGGTGCAGGACTTCGAAGGGGCCGACTACGGCACCTGGCAGACGGCCGGCACCGCCTTCGGCGACGGACCGGTCCCCGCGCCCGCGCCCGGCACGTCGGGCACGAGCGGTTACGAGGGCCGGGGACTCGTCGACAGTTTCCACAGCGGTGACGCCGAGACCGGCACCCTCACCTCACCACCCTTCACCGTCAACAGCCCGTACCTCAACTTCAAGGTGGCCGGTGGCCGTCACCCGCACGTCCCCGGCTCCGTGATGGGCGACTCCCCCGCGCCCGCGGGAGAGGTGCTCGCCGACTTCGAGCAGGACGGCTACGGCTCCTGGACCACCACGGGCACCGCCTTCGGCAACGGCCCCGCACGCGGCACGCTCCCCGGGCAGAACCCGGTGGCCGGCCATGACGGCGACGGCCTGGTCAACAGCTTCCTCGACGGCGACGCGACCACGGGCACCCTCACCTCGCCCGGGTTCACCCTCACCGCGAAGCACATCAACTTCCTCATCGGCGGCGGAAACCACCCCTCCGGATCCGACACGCCCACCGCCGTCCGGCTCGTCGTCGACGGCAAGACCGTGCGCAGCGCCACCGGCACCGACTCGGAAGAGCTCAACTGGACCTCCTGGGACGTCGGCGACCTCGCCGGCCGGACCGCGCACATCGAGGTCGTCGACCGGAACACCGGCGGCTGGGGTCACATCCTGCTCGACCAGGTGATGCAGTCCGACACCCCGGCGCGCCCCCGTTCGACCGAGACGGCGGTCAATCTCCTCATCGACGGCAAGGTCGTCCAGAGCGAGACCGGCGGGAACGGCGGCAGCCTGGACTGGGCGTCCTTCGACCTCCGCGCCCACCAGGGCAAGCAGGCCGTCATCCAGATCGTCGACATGAACAAGGCCGGCTGGGGCCACGTCCTGGCCGATCACTTCGTCGCCGCCGACCGGCCGGCGGTCCCGAGCGTCCGGCGGGCCTCGTGGGTCGACCACGGCAAGGACTACTACGCGGCCGTCTCCTGGGAGGACGCCCCGGACGGCAAGCGCCGCATGATCGGCTGGATGAACAACTGGCAGTACGGCAACGACATTCCGACCTCTCCCTGGCGCAGCGCGCAGAGCATTCCGCGCGAGATGGCGCTGCGCACCGTGAACGGCCGGCTCCGGCTCACTCAACAGCCGGTGTCCACGGTGGAGTCGCTGTACGCCGGACCCGCTGTCGACGTGCGCGACACGAAGATCGCGGAAGGCTCCGTGCCACTGGCAGGGGGCCGCGCCGACGGCAAGGCGCTCGACGTCCGGGCGACGTTCTCCCCGGGCGACGCCGAGCGGTTCGGGTTCACGGTCCGCACGGGCGAGGGGCAGGAGACGGTCATCGGCTACGACACCGAGACCCAGGAGCTGTACGTCGACCGGACCCGGTCGGGTGCGGTCGACTTCCACGGCGACTTCCCCGGCGTCCAACGCGCGCCGCTGACGGCCCGGAACGGCAAGATCGAGCTCCGCGTCCTGGTCGACTGGTCCTCGGTCGAGGTGTTCGGCGGCGACGGAGAGGCCGTGATCACGGACCAGATCTTCCCGAGCCCGGACAGCGACGGCATCCGGCTCTTCGCCGAAGGCGGCTCCGCCCGCCTGGACGGCGCCAAGGTCCGTCAGGTGCGGTCGTACCGCGACTGAACCACCTGCCCGGATCCGTTGACGGTGTGGAGGCGTACCGCTCCGGCATCGCCTCCACACCGTTCCACCCTGCCGGTGCCGCCGGCGGGAGACAGGAGACAGACATGAGGAAAACGCTGCTGGCCGAGTTCACCGTGCTCCCCGGAAACGAGGAACGCGTCGCCGAACTGGTCGAGGACTACGCCGTCCGTGTCCGTGAAGAGCCGGGGAACCTGGCGTTCGAGGTGTACACCAAGGAAGCCGCTCCCCGGTCCTACTGGATCTTCGAGGTCTACACGGACGAAGCCGCCTTCCGGACCCACTTGGCGGCCCCCTACGGCCCACCGTTCAACGCCGCGCTCCAGCCGCTGATCGAGGAGAGGGAGTCCGCGCTCACCTTCCTGAGCCCGCTCGCCCGATGACCCGACGGCCCACCTCGCGTGCGCCCTCCGCGTTCCCCTCCGACGGCTTCCGCAACTCCTCCACACGACGCTACGGGCACTACGTGCGACCTCTGATGGCGAAGGTCTTGCCGGGTTCACCCCAGCCTCCGCGGTGCCGGGTGACGGTGCGGGCGGTCCACGGGTAGCGCTTGCCCGTCGGGCATGGCGGCCACCTGGACGTGGATCCGGCCGGGCGCGGCGAACGCCTCGTACACGTTCCGGAGGGGGACAGGTGCCACCCGCGCGGGAGAAGCGGAAGCCGGTGGCGGACTGCCGCTTGGACATATTGCCGGCCCGGTCCACCCGGACGAAGGAGAACGGGACCCCGCGCAGGCGGGGGCGCTGGAGGGTGCTGAGGCGGTGGCAGACCGTCTCGTAGCCGACGCCGAAGCGGTCGGCGAGGCGCTCGATGTCGTAGCGGGTCTCCTCCGCGGCGGCGTGGAAGGCCCGGTACGGCAGGACCAGGGCGGCGGCGAAGTGGTGGGCGACGCCGATGCGCGCCGGCGACCAGGTCGTCGAGCTCTCCTCGTAGTCCTCCGACGCGTACGCGCGCAGCAGGTCGTCGTGCTCCAGGAGGGCGAGCTGGATGGCCATGCGGCAGTGGGAGATGTTGGAGGTCATGGGAGTGGTCCAGAAGCGGCCGGAGTAGCTGCCCGGGGCCGCGAGTCCCGCCCGGGGACGGCCGGCGTTCCCCGGCCGTCCCCTCCCCTCTCCGCCACCGCTCAGCGCAACGACGTGATTCCTTCCGGCGGATCCGGACCGAGCGCGGCGTCACTCACCTCGAACGGGCCGGGAGCCGGGCGAACCGACGGATGTGGCGGTGGCGAGTCGCACCACACTCTCCGCGTGCTCCGCCAGATAGAAGTGTCCGCCGGTGAAGACGTGGAGCGAGAACGGCCCCGTCGTGACGGACGACCACTCCTCCATGCGGGGAGAGGCGGTCTGCGCGTCCTCTTCACCCATCAGGGCCACCACTTCCACGTCGAGCCGCGCGGCATCGGGGTCCCGTCGGTAACTGTCGATCAGGTAGTAGTCGTTGCGGGCGATGTCGAGGACCATCCGCCGGAGATCGGGGTCTTCCAGCACGTCCGACCGGGTGCCACCGAGTGCCCCCATGGAGGCGAGCAACTCGCCATCGGTTCGGTGGCGGGGAGCGGTGACCACTTCCGCGCCGTCGGGCTGCCGTCCGGAGACGCAGAGGCGGGTGACGGTGGACGAACCGGCGGCCGTCAGCAGACGAAGAGTCTCGTACGCCACCGCGGCACCCATGCTGTGGCCGAAGAAGACGGTCTCCCGTCCGGCCCTGTCCGCGGCGACGGCCTCCGCCACGGCTGTCGCCAGCTCCGTCATGGAAGGCACCAGAGGCTCCGCCATCCGTCCTTCCCTGCCCGGATACTGGACCACGCCCAGTTCCACGTCGTCGTCGAGGTGGGGCACCCACGAACGGAAGAAGCTCGCGCTTCCACCGGCGTGCGGAAAGGCTATGAGGCGGCGTGCCGCCGGCGTACGGGCCCGATGGGTCGCGAGCCAGGGGGTCTTCGTGGTCATGGTGGGTCCAAACCCTTCGTCATCCGAGGACTGCTTCGCCCAACTGCGTGAGGCTGTGCACGACGTAGCCCTTCTGGCGGGCCGTGGACACGAGTCCCGACCGGCGCAGCACACCGACGTGCTTGCTCGCGGAGGGGTTCGAGATGTGAAGACAGCGGGAGATCTCGCTGGTGGTCTTGGGGTTGCGTACGCACGCGAGGACGTTGGCCCGGGTGTGGCCGAGGAGTTCGCGGAGCGAGGCGTCCCTGTCCTCCTCCTCTTCCCTCCAGATGTCCATGGCGGTATCGGCGTCGAGGAAGATGTTGTAGACCAGGGCGGGTACCCCCTGGGGCATCCTGTCGGCCTCCAGGACGAAGGGGTGCTCCGCGAAGAGGGAGGGCGTGATCAGCAGCCCCTCGCCGGCGAGCTCGATCTCCTCCGGACCGGTGGCGGTGTCCACCCGGAGGTAGGGCGCCTGCCATCCGATGTCGGGGTGGAGCTGGTTGAGCACACCCTCGACCCCTTCGGACAGAACCGAACGGAGCCTCGCGTTGTTCTCCTGCTCCAGATGGCCGCGGATGCGCTGCCAGAAGGGCTCCACCGCCGCGTTCTGGAACAGGCGTCCCTCCGCGGAGGGCGGCGGCCCGGACAGGCCCTGAAGCGCGGGAGTCGGGACACGGTGACGGAGTCGCCGTCTCACCTTGCGCCGCCACTCGGAGAATCCGTCCTGTCGGGTGCCCGCGTACCTGGCCTCGGCCAGGTGGGCCTCGAACGCGGCGCCCAGCGTGTGCGTGAAACGGACACGGGACAGATCTTCGACGGAAAGGCGTAAGGCAACCAACGAAGGGCCTCCTCGCGATCGGGGCGGTTGCCCGCCGGTCGTCGAGCCGAGGCCCTGGTCGGTGATCCGAAAAAAGCTTCGGCAAGACGCCCGGCCTGCGGATACGGTAGTTGGCCGGGATGCCTGACAGCCGGCCCATTCACATGAGTTGATGACTGACCTGAATCTATCCTGCCGATGGGCATGCGGGAGGGCACCTTTCGGCCAACTGATCACTCGCCGTTAACCCGTTGGGTAGAGTTCCCGACGCAAGGACTTCGGCGGTTCGGAAGGAGCACAGCCGGATGAGCGACGAGACCGCTGCTGATCACCACGCTGTCGGCCAGGTGCGCACCCTCGCCGAGAAGCTGGACCACCTGTTCCGCGCCCGCCCGAACGGCCGCTCGCCCTCCCACGACGAGGTCGCGACATCGATCAACATCACAGCCGGCGAGAAGACCATCAGCGCGACCTACATCTGGCAGTTGCGCACCGGACGGAAGATCAATCCCACCAAGAAGCACCTGGAGGCGCTGGCGCGCTACTTCGGTGTGCAGCCCGCCTATTTCCTCGACGACGTCCACGCGGAGCGCGTCGACGAGCAGCTGGCCCTCCTCGATGCGCTCAAGGAGGCGGATGTGCGGAGCCTGGCTCTGCGCGCCAGCGGTCTTTCGCAGTCGAGCCGGCAGAGCATCGCCAACCTGATCAACCAGTTGCGTGATGTGGAGGGCTTGGGGGCCGGCGACGACGGATCGCCGCAGGTGTGACGCGACGGCGTGAACCCGTCGGCCCGGAAGGAACTCGGAGGAAGTACGTGTTCATGTGGGGGATGGGCGTACTGGCGGCGCGCTGTCGGGACGGAGGGGAACACCAGGCGTCCATCACCGATCCGAGAGCGGAGTTCCGGCGCTTACGACAACGCTGCCGCAAAGTGATCAACGATCTCGGCATCCCCCGAGGCTCGGGGATCGAGGAGCTGTGCGCCGAGGTGAGCCGTCGCACAGGACGCCCCATCCGCCTGGCACCCGTGGAACTGGAGAGCTCCTCCCTGCACGGCCTGTGGATCGCCACCTCGGCGGCGGACCTGATCGTCTACCAGGCGAACACCAGCAGGGCACACCAGGAACACATCATCGCGCACGAGCTGTCCCACATCCTGTGCGAACACGGTCGGGCCGCGGGACAGAAGTACGGCATACCGCTGGAGCTCTTCCCCGACCTCTCCCCCGACCTCGTCCAAGGGGTCCTCCAGCGCTCCGGCTACTGCGAGCGGGACGAACAGGAGGCGGAACTCATGGCCTCGCTCCTGCTGACCCGAGCTCGCAGGCGGGCACGGGGCAGTCATCCGCCCCTCGCTCCCGAAGCAGCGGCCGTCCTGGCCCGGGTGGAGAACACCGTCGGACACCCCCGTACGGTCGCCTGAGTGGGCGCGGTCAACACCTTCCTGGTCCATCTGTGCGCCGGAGCGGGGCTGGCGGCGTTCCTCTACCGCCTGCCCGAGCTCGTACGCAGGTGGGTCGACCCCACCCTCCGTGCGCTCGGGGTCTACTTCCTGGCCACGGGACTCTGCTTCCTGGTGAACGTCGCCTGGATGCGTTCGGCCATCGCCGACCTCCTGGGCTACCCCGAGATCACGACGGTCATGACGCACGCCGCGGTGGTGGTCTTCTCGGCGGCCCAGCAAGTGGTCCTCATCCACTGGTCCCGGCCGCCGGAGGAGGCGGGGCCGAGCGCGAGACGACGCATCCTCGCCTTCCAGTCCGTCCTCCTCGTCCTGGTGTGCATGTACTTCCTGGTAGACCTCCACCAGCTGCGCGTCTCGGCCGACGGGACGCTCCTCCATGGCATGCGAGAAGTCGAGAACGCCGCCTACATGCTCCTCTACCTCGCCGTGTGCGCCGGCGGGCAGGTGGACGTCCTGCGCACGTGCCGCCGCTACGCGGGCATCGCCCACTCCCGCGCCCTGCGCATGGGGCTGGTGGCCGTCGGGGTGGGCGCCGCGTCCCTCCTGAGCTACTGCGCGATCCGGGGCTTCCAGGTCGTCGGCACCCAACTCGGCTGGGACATGAGCCCGTTGGAGCCCTTCTACTGGACCTTCGCGTGCGTCGGGTCCCTCCTGGAGCTGTTCGGCCTGACGGTCCCCTCCTGGGGGCCGGCGACCAGGTTGTGGTGGGCCAACTACCGTTCGTACCTGCGCCTTTATCCGTTGTGGCGCGCGATCTACCTGGAGATCCCCACGGTCGCCCTGGAACCGCCTCCCCCGACGGGGCTGCGGTGGATGCCGCCGGTGAGACTCGAGTACAAGCTCTACCGACGCGTCATAGAGATACTCGACGGCTGCGTCGAGCTCCGCCCCTACCTGACGGATCGTTTCTGCGGGCCCCGGGGACCCGCCGTCACCGAGGACTCGCCCGTGGACGAGGCGCTCCACCTCCACCGCGCCCTCCACGAGAGAGCCACGGGGGCGCCGATCAGACTCCCCCGCGACGACGGCTCGCCCCTCCTGACGGTCAACCGGGAGGCCGCCTTCGCGGAGGAAGTGGCCTGGCTGGTCCAGGTGTCGACGGCGTTCGCCCGGGTGCGCCGTATTCCCTGAATACCGGTGCGTCGCGGGGGCGGGGCACCGGAACGTTCCTACGTCTGCACCAGGCCGGACGATTCGGGGTCCTTCTCCCCCTCTCCGTCGGCCCCGACGGCGCCGTGCGGAGGTTTCCGCATGACGGGGCTGAGTACGGCGGAGAGCGCGGTGACGACGAGAACCGCCGCGCACGCGAGGAGGCTCGGCGCTCGTCCGGCCAGGTCGTAGGCGACCCCGCCCACCAGGGGCGCGGCCGCGGCGCTGCTCCCGGCCACCTGGGACACGCTCATCACCCGGCCCCGGTGGCTGTCCGGCGTCAGGAGCAACTGGTGCGTGGTGAAGTACGCGCTGGCCGTGGGAGCGGCGAACGCGGCCACCCCGAGAAGCACCCCGGGAGTGAACCGACCCGGCAGCAGGGCGATTCCGCACGTGAGGACGCCGAACAGCCACAGCACGACGAAGACGGGGCGCGAGCCGGTCAGGAGGCGCAGGAGCTTCGGCGACACGAGCGCGCCGAGCAGTCCGCCCACACCGAGGAGGGCGGCCATCAGGCCGATGAGACCCGAGTCCATGCCGCTCTGCTTCGCCGACGCGATGACGATGAAGTAGACCGTTCCATAGGCGAAGTTGGCGATGGTCGCGTACATGAGGCCGAGGCGGAGAAACGGTTGCCCGGCGATCCAGCGGACCCCTTCCCACAGCTCCTGTCCCGCCTTCCCCCGAGGCCGCTCCCGGGAAACGGGCGGCCGCGGCCTGAGGAACAGGAGCGTCACCAGGCCGACGGCGTGCATCACGGCTCCCAGCGCGAAGGGAAGGGCGTTCCGCAGGGACTGCAGGAAGCCGCCGGCCGAGGTGCCCAGGAGCTGTCCGGCGTAGGTGCGTGCCGCGTTCGCGGCCACCGCGCCCGACAGCTCCTCCTTCGGCACCAGGGAGGGGACCACCGCCGACGCCGTGGTGAAGAGCAGCGCCGTGAGGGCGCCGTTCGCCACGGCGAAAGCCACCAGGACGCCGAAGGAGGCCGCTCCCGCCCACAGAGCCGCTGACGCCCCGGCGAAGACGAGCACCAGGCCGGCCTGGCTCCACAGCATCACGGCGCGCCGGTCGTACCGGTCCGCGACGGCGCCGGCCGGCAGCCCGGCCAGCACCATCGTCACGGCGTCCACGAACCCGATGAAACCGGCCTGCGACGGCGATCCCGTCACCGTCAGGACGATCAGCGGCAGAGCGAGCAGCGACGTGCTGTAGGCGAACTCGCTGAACGTCTGGCCCACCCACAAGAGGGTGAAGTCTCGCTTTCCGGCGAGCGGGCGGGTCACAGCGGCTCTTCTCCTTCGGCAGTGGGTGACAGGTGGGGGCGGTTCGCCCTGATCAGCCGAGGATCCTCGACCGCGAACGCGTGTGCACATAGGTGCGCCGCAGGTCCCGCACCATGCTGGTGCGCTTCAGCCACCTGTCCGTGCCGTCGTAGCGGGGCGTGAACAGGTCCCGGCCGTGCACCACCTGGTAGTTGTCCAGGAAGACCGCCTCGCCCGGGCTGAGCACGACGCGCTCGGCGGATTCCGCCAGCTTCTCCGCGCATTGCCGCATCGCCGCGCCGGCCTCCCGGTCCCCGGGGACGGGGCTGGTGAAGTCCTCGTCCATGCGGAGGTAGGGGGTGTCCAGGGGACCGAAGAGCACCGAGGCGGTCTCGTGCTCACGCTCCTCCCTCGCCACCGGGCGCCCGTCCGCGTACCGCGGTGCCGTCTCGTGCGAGTCGTCGGGGAAGAAGCGGAACCGGTCCTGCTGGAGCACCTCCCGCACCGCGTCCGGGAGGGCCGACGCGTCGAGGCCGGCCACCGTGGTTCCCACCTGGTCCGGGTTGCGCAGGCACAGCAGTGCCACGTAGTCACCGCGGCAGGCGTGGAACACGTCCTCCGTGTGCAGGGCGAGCTGGGTCTTGCTGCTGGCACTGGTGAGAGAGTTCTCCTTCCCCTTGGCCGGGCACACGTCGTGGACGAGCCGGCCGTTCTGCTGGTTCGCCCAGCCGAAGGGGTCGCCGAGGACCGAGGCGAGCAGCAGGAGGACCACCTCCTCCCGGATCGCCGCTCCCTCCTTCTCGGCGATCTCCCAGCCGGGTGGGGTGGCGACGAGGTCATCGCTGAGCGGCAGGTTCGCCACCGAGATGACGGGGGCCTCGGCCGAGCGGCCGGCGACCAGAGCCTTCCTCAGGCCGGGCGGAAGCTCCTCGGCCCAGGTGCGGACCTCGTCGACGTCCCGCAGGGGGTCCCAGGTCTGGCGGGTGGCGAGGAACCGGTCGGCGAGATCGCCGACATCGGCCGACTCCGCCGGGGTCAGGGTGTAGCGAGCCACTGGAACATTCGTCCTTTCAGTCACGGAGGGCCTGCGCGATGACCTGTCGCAGGCCCAGGAGGAATTCCTGCGCCAAACGCTCGACGGTGGAGGTGTGGTGGTTCGCAGCGGAGTGGATCCAGTCGACGCGCAGCTCGCCGTCGGTGACGGCCGCCACGATGTCGATCAGGTGGGGCCGGGGCTGGTCCGGGTGCCGGTCACGGCCCAGGCCGTCCAGCTCGCGGCGGACGAGACCGCTCTCGGAACCCGAGGGGTCCCACTGGCCGAGGTAGTTGAAGCTGATCCGCGGAAGCTCCTGGTCCGCCAGAACGCGCCCCGGTCCCTCCGCCGGGGACAGGTAGCGCAGCGCGCCGTACCCGAGGCCGCGGCCCGGGATCGACCGCAACTGCCGCCTGGTCCCGCGGAGGGCGGTGGCCCAGTCCCCGTCGGGCACGTCGAGGATGACGGGGTGGATCGTGGTGAACCAGCCGACGGTGCGGGTCAGGTCGATGCCCTCGAAGAGCTCCTCCCTGCCGTGCCCTTCGAGGGCCACCGCCACCGGACCACCCGCCCAGGAGCCGAGCGTCCGCCCCAGGGCCGCGAGCAGAACGTCGTTGATCTGGGTCCGGAACACCCCGGGGACCCGCTTGAGCAGGGCTTCGGTCTCCTCGCTCCCCAGGCGGACCGAGACCGTCTCCGCGCTGCCGGCCGTGTGCGGTGCCGTGCCGTCCCGGGGGATGGCGCGATGTCCGGAGACGCCCTTCCAGTAGTCCACTTCGTCGTCGAGACCACCGGAGCGGACGTGGTCGGCCAGGCGCTGGGCCCAGTCCTGGTAGCTGCTGGTGCGGAGGCCCGCGTCGACGGGTCCGCCCTGGGCGAGCTGCTCGTACACGGCGCTCAGGTCCTCCAGGAGGATGCGCCACGACACTCCGTCCGTCACCAGGTGGTGGACGGCCAGGAACAGCTGCGGCGGCCGACCCCCGCCCCAGTGGAAGAGGACGCCCTTGACCATCGTGCCCGCGGCCAGGTCGAGTGCCTGCTGCGCCTCCAGTGCCGCCTCGGAGAGCGCGGCGTCCTGTCGCGCGGGATCCACGCCGGTGAGGTCGCGCACCGTGAGCAGGTCTTCCGGGCTGTCCCCGTACTCCTGGCTCCACCCGTCCGGGGTGAAGGTGTAGCGCATCCGCAGGGCGTCGTGCCGGGCGACCACCTCGGCGAGGGCCCTGGCGAGGATCCCGCTGTCGGTTCCGGGGGCCAGTTCGAGCCGTAGGGACATGGCGTGGTGATCGGGGGCGATCGGGTGCTCGGCGAAGAACCACTTCTGGATCGGGGTGAGTTCGACCGCTCCTCGCACCTCCTCTGCCGGCCGTCCGGTCATGGGGTCCTCCGCCGGAGCCTTCTCCAGCGTCTCGGCCAGACCCGCGATCGTCTGGTGCAGGAACAGGGGCTTGGACGTCATGGGGAGTCCGGCCTGCCGGACGCGCGAAGTGAGCTGGATCGAGAGGATCGAGTCTCCGCCGAGGTCGAAGAAGTTGTCGTGGACGCCCACGTCCCCGACGCCCAGGACCTCGGTCCAGATCTCCGCCAGGAGCTTCTCCGTCCCTGTCCGGGGGGCGACGTGGTCGGTGCCCGTCGCCTCCACCGTCCGCGGGGAGGGCAGGGCGCGCCGGTCGACCTTGCCGGTCGGCGAGAGCGGAAGCCGGTCCAGCGTGACGAAGACCGCGGGGATCATGTGCTCCGGCAGCCAGGCGGAGAGGTGCTCTCGTACCACCGCCGTCTGCAGTTCCCGATCGGTCACGAGGTGGGCGACCAGCCGGCGGTGGCCGTCGTCCTCCTGGTGGGCGACCACGACCGCCTCACGGATGTCGACGTGACGCAACAGCGCCGCCTCGATCTCGCCCAGCTCAATGCGGAAGCCGCGGATCTTGACCTGGTCGTCCACCCTGCCCAGGTATTCCAGGGTGCCGTCCGCTCGCCACCGGGCGATGTCGCCGGAGCGGTACATGCGCTCGCCCGCCGCGCCGAAGGGGTTGGACGGATAGCGTGCGGCGGTCAGCTCCGGCTCGTTCAGATAGCCGCGGGCGAGCCCGGCACCCGCCACGTGGATCTCGCCGGGCACACCGATGGGCACCGGCCTGCCCGCCGCGTCGAGCAGCAGCACCCGGTAGCTCGGCAGGGGCCGGCCCATCGGGATCCGTCGCCCTGCGGCCAGATGCCCGGGAAGGATCTCCTGGTAGGTCACGTGGACGGTGGTCTCGGTGATGCCGTACATGTTCATCAGCCGGGTGCCGGTGGACCCGAAGCGGTCGAACCAGGGAGCGAGGTGCTTGGCCTCCAGCGCCTCGCCGCCGAAGACCACCCAGCGCAGTGCGGGAAGCGCTTCGCCGGCCGACGACACCAGCTCGCGGAACGCCGTGGGGGTCTGGCTGAGGATCGTGACGCCCTCGTCGCGCAGCAGGGCCCACATCGCCTCGGGATCGCGTGCCACGTCCTGCGGGACGATGACCGCACGGCCCCCGGTGAGCAGGGCTCCCCACAGTTCCCAGACCGAGAAGTCGAACGCGTACGAGTGGAAGACCGTCCACGCGTCCCGCTCGTCGAACCGGTACAGATCCGAGCAGTTCGCCAGCAGGTTGAGCACGGAGCGGTGTTCCACGGCCACGCCCTTGGGACGACCGGTGGACCCGGAGGTGTAGATCACGTAGGCGAGGTCCGTGCTGTCGACCGTCACCTCCGGCGCGTGGGTGGGAAGGCCGGCGAGAGCGGCCCGGTCGTGCTCCAGGTCCACCACCACGGCTTCGGCCGAGGGGAGCCGCCCCTCGTCACCCCGGTGGGTGACCAGCACCTTCACCCCGGAGTCGCGCACCATGTGCCGCAGCCGGTCCGCGGGATAGGCCGGGTCCAGCGGCACGTAGGCGGAGCCGGACTTGAGGATGCCGAGGAGACCGACCACGAGCTGCGCCCCCCGCTCGGCGGAGAGCCCGACGAGGACGCCGGGTCCTGCGCCCAGGGCGATCAGGTGGTGGGCGAGCTGGTTGGCCCGCTCGTCCAGTTCCCGGTATGTCAGCGTGACGTCGCCGTGCACGACCGCGACGGAGTCCGGCGTCGCGGCGGCCCGAGCGGCGATCAGGTCGTGGAGGGTCCCGTCGGGAGCGGGGACATCGCCCGTCCGGTTCCACAGGTGGACGACCTTCTCGAACTCGTCGTCCGGGAGCAGCGGAAGCCTGGAGACGGCCCGTTCCGGATCCACCACGGCGACTTCCAGCAGCGTCCGCAGGTGCTCGGCGAACCGGGCGATCGTCTCCGCGTCGAACAGACCGGTGCTGTACTCCACGAGGGCCCGTACTCCGCCCTCGTGCTCCTCGAACTCGAGGGTGAGGTCGTACAGGGCCGCCTCGCGCGGCAGGTCCACGACCGACGCGCGCAGGCCGGGAAGCTCCGGTTCGGAGCCGAGCAGGTCCTGCATGACGACCATGACCTGGAACAGCGGGGTGCGGCTGGTGTCACGCTCGCGCCGGACCGCCTCCACCACCTGCTCGAACGGCACCTCCTCATGGGCGAAGGCGTCGAGGACCGTCGTCCGCATCCGGCCGAGGAGCTCGTTGAACGACACGTCGGGATCGATGTGCGAACGCAGTACCACCGTGTTCACCAGGAAGCCCACCAGACGTTCCAGGCCGGCGTGGCCGCGACCCGCGGTGGCCGTTCCCACGGCGATGTCCTGCTGCCCTGAGTAGGCGGCGAAGACCGTCTTGACCGCCGCGGTCAGGGCCATGAACAGCGTCGCCTCCTGCGCGCGGGCCACCTCCTTGATCCGCGCGACCAGTGATCCGGGCAGCTCGAAGCGGTACGCCGCCCCGTCGGTGGACCGTACCGGCGGGCGCGGGCGGTCCAGGGGCAGTTCCAGCGGAGCGACGTCCCGCAGCTGCTCCCGCCACCAGTCGAGCTGTTCGGCCAGGAGGCCGCCGTCCTCGAAGCGGTCACGCTGCCAGACGGCGAAGTCCGCGTACTGGACGGGGACCTCGGGCAGCTCCGCGGCTGTGCCCCGGACGCGGCCGGCGTACAGTGCGCCGAGCTCCTCGGTGATGATCCCGGTCGACCAGCCGTCCGTCACGATGTGGTGGGTGGCGAGGGCCAGGACGTGCTCCTCGGGGGCACACCGCGCGAGCAGCACCCGGAGCAGCGGCCCGTTCTCGAGGTCGAACGGTCGACCGGCCTCCGCCCTGATCAGCTCCCGGAGCCGCTCCTCCCGCTCGTCGGCGGGCGCCTCGGACAGGTCGGCGTCCTTCCAGTGCGGCTCCAGGAGCGGGTGGACGATCTGCACTCCCCTGCCGTCGACGACGTCGAAGGTCGTGCGGAACGACTCGTGCCGTGCGACGAGGTCGCCCACGGCGCCGCGCAGGGCGACGGGGTCGAGCCGACCCGACAGCCTGATGGCGGCCGAGGAGTGGTACTCCGTGCTGTCCGCGTTGAAGTCCTGGAGGAACCACAACCGCTGCTGCCCGAAGGACATCGGCAGTTCACGGTCCCGCGACGCCTTGGGGATCGTGAGCTCCGTCGTCTCGGGAACCAGGAGTCCGGCCAGCTCCGCAATGGTCGGCGCGTCGAAGAGCAGCCGGGGCGACACCTGAACACCCAGCGCCTTGTGGGTGCGGGACACGACCAGGATGGACAGGATGGAGTTGCCGCCCAGTTCGAAGAAGTCGTCGTGGATGCCGACGCGCTCCACCCGCAGCGCTTCGGCCCAGATCGCGGCGAGGGTCCTCTCGGTCTCGCTGCGCGGGGCGACGTAGGAGGAGCTCAGCTGCTCCTCCACGGCTTCGGGCCGCGGCAGCGCCTTCGTGTCGATCTTGCTGTTCGGTGACAGGGGCATGCGCTCCAGAGGGACGAACGCCTCCGGCAGCATGTACTCCGGCAGGGACCTGGCCAGCGCGGAGCGCAGTTCCCCACTGGTCAGAACGCGCTCGGAGGTGTAGTACGCGACCAGTCGGCGCTCGCCGGGAACGTCCTCGCGGGCCACCACCGCGACCTGCCGCACTTCCGGCAACCGGTCCAGAGCGGACTCGATGTCGCCGAGCTCGATCCGGAAACCGCGGATCTTCACCTGCCGGTCCGTACGGCCGATGAAGTCGAGCCGGCCGTCCGGCCGCCGCCGCACCAGATCGCCCGTGCGGTACATCCGCTCCCCCGGCGCCCCGAAGGGACAGGCGACGAAGCGTTCCGCGGTCAGTCCGGGGCGGCGGAGGTACCCCTGGGCCAGGACGGGCCCTGCCGCGTACAGCTCGCCGGCCACGCCCACGGGCACCGGCCTCAGTTCGGGGTCCAGGACGAACAGCGAGGCGTTGGCGATCGGGCCGCCGATGGGAACGGTCTCGTCCCCGCCGGCGTCCACCTCGTGGTCCGCCACGGTGATCTGGATCGTCGCCTCGGTCGGACCGTACTTGTTCACCAGGGGCACGTTCCACGCCGACCGGACCTCGTCCGCCAGCGACTTCGGCAGCGGTTCGCCGCCGACGAAGATCCGCCTGAGCGCGTGGGGCCTCCGCTCCAGCGGCACCGCGCCCAGGAGGGACGGGACGAACTGCGCGATCGTGATGCCGTGCCGGTCCATGACGTCCACCAGGTGGGCCGGGTCCTTCGACGCGTCCGAGGAGACGACGTGGGCCGTCGCCCCCGAGAGGACCGACAGCATCAGTTCCCACACGGACACGTCGAAACTGATGGAGGTCCGCAGAAGGATTTTGTCGCTGGGCTCCACGGGGTAGGTCTGTTCCAGCCACGGCATCAGGTTGGCCACGCAGGCATGGGTCACCGCGACGCCCTTGGGCAGCCCGGTGGAGCCGGAGGTGTAGATCACGTAGGCCAGGTCGTCGCCGTCGGGGGCGACATCGGGTTGCCAGGTCGGCCGGCCGGCGATCGTCGGCCAGTCACCGTCCAGTTCCACTTCCCGCGCCGCGGAAACCGGCAGCCGGTCCCGCAGGGCACGCTGGGTGACCAGTACCTGCGCCTCGGAGTGGCTCAGCATGTAGGCGAGCCGCTCCGTCGGGTAGGCGGGGTCGAGCGGCACGTAGGCGGCACCGGACTTGAGGATGCCCAGCGTTCCGATGATCATGTCGAAGCCGCGCTCGACGGCGAGGCCCACGAGGCGGCCCGGCCCCGCTCCGAGGGAGACGAGGTGATGGGCCAGCTGGTTCGCCCGCTCGTTCACCTCCCGGTACGTCAGGGACCGCCCTTCGAACTCGACGGCGACGGCGTCCGGGGTCCGCTCCGCCCACCGGGCGAACCGGACGTGGGCGAACTCCCCCGCCCCCGGCACGCGGCCCGCCGTGTTCCAGCCGTGGACCTCCTGCTCGATCTCGGCGTCCGTCAGCATCGGGATCCGGTCGACCGTGGTGTGCGGATCCGCGACGATGCCCGCGATCAGTGCCTCGAAGTGAACCGCCAGGCGGTCGATGGTGGACTCGTCGAACAGCTCCGGGTCGTAGGCGAGCGAGTAGTCGAGGGTGTCGTCCGCGAAAGCCCGGAGGACCAGCGGGAAGTTCGTCACCTCCAGGCCCTCCAGGGCCTCGAGCCGGAGCTCCCCCGTGCTCTCCCGTCCCTTGTCCATCGGGAAGTTCTCGAATGTGAGCAGGGAGTCGAAGAGGTCGCGGCTGCCTTCGACACCGGTCCAGTTGCGGATCGCCGACAGGGGGACGTACTCGTACTGCCGTGCCTCGGCCTGGGCCCGCTGCACCTGTTCCAGCCACGCCGGGACCGGGCCCCCGCTGTCGATCCTGATCCGCACGGGCTGGGTGTTGAGCATCATGCCCACCATGGAGTCCACGCCCGGCAGATCGGCCGGCCGGCCCGAGACCGTCGCGCCGAACACCACGTCGCGATCGCCCGAGTACCGCGAGAGGAGCAGCGCCCAGGCTCCCTGCACCACCGAGTTCACCGTGACCCGGTGCTGCCGCGCATAGGCGAACAGCTGCTGCGAGGCCGCCGGGGACAGGCCCTTGACCAGGCGGGCGGAGGAGCGTGCCCGGTGCGACGAGGAGGGCCGCCGGTCGTACGGCAGCGGCGTCGGCTCGGAGAACCCCTCCAGCAGCGCCTTCCAGTACGTCTCGGCCTGCGCGAGGTCCTGGGCCTCCAGCCATGCGACGTAGTCGCGGAACGGGCGTCGTGAGGGCAGGTCAGGGGCCTCGCCCGCCGCCAGCGACTCATAGGCCGTGAACAGCGCGGCAAGGAGCTGGGAGGCGCTCCAGCCGTCCAGCAGCACGTGATGGGAGGTGCGCACGACGCGGACCGCGCTGTCGGACGTGCGTATCAGCGCCAGTCGCGTCAGCGGTGCCGCCGAGAGGTCCAGCCCCTCCGCACGGTCCTCGGCCAGGAACCGCCGGAGCGCGTGCTCCCGTTCCTCCTCCTCCATGTCCCGCCAGTCCAGGTGGCACACGGGCAGCGGGGCCTCCCGGTGGATCACCATGAGCGGCCGGGGCACCCGGTCCCAGAGGAGCGAGCCGCGCAGGATCTCCAGGTGGTCGTTGACCACCTGCCAGGCGCGGGCCAGCAGCTCCGGGTCGCGCACGCCCTCGAAGTCGAACAGCATCTGCTCGAAGTACGCGGGGTGCTCGGGGTTCGCCAGGGAGTGGAAGAGCATCCCGGCCTGGGACGGCGTCATCGGGTAGACGTCCTCGACCGTCCGCCCGGAGCCGACGATCCGGTCCACATCCGCCTGGACGAGTCCCGCGAGCGGGAAGTCCGAGGGAGTGGCCCCGCCGGCCCCGTCCCGCGCGCAGTGGTCGATCAGTTCGCGCAGCGCGGTGATGAACTCCGCGGCCACCCGCTCGACGGTGGCGGGGTCGAAGATCCCGTCGGAGAAGGTCCAGTGGACGCCCAGCCGGCCGTCGTCGACCAGGCTGACGACGTCCAGCAGGTAGGGACGCGCCTGGGCGGAGGCGTGGTCGCGTCCGAGTCCCGGCAGGAGGTCGCGCAGCAGGCCGTCGGCCCGGGTGGTGCCCTGCCACTGGCCCATGTAGTTGAAGCTGATCTCCGGCAGCCTGTCGGAGCGCAACGCGTGACCCGGGGTACCGGGAAGGGACAGGAAGCGCAGCGCGTCGTAGCCGAGTCCGCGATGGGGCACGGCGCGCAGCTGTTCCTTGACCGCCTTGATCGTGCCGTCCCAGCCGCCGCGCTCCGGCAGGGTGAGCGCCACGGGGAAGTGGGAGGTGAACCAGCCGACTGTGCGGGTCAGGTCGACGTCGTCGAAGAGCTCCTCACGACCGTGGCCCTCCAGCCCGATCACGATGCGGTCCCGGCCGGTCCACTGCGCCAGAACACGGCCCAGCGCGCTCACCAGCAGGTCGTTGATCCGGGTCCGGTAGACGGGCGGGATCCGGTGGAGCAGCGCCTCGGTCTCCTGCGCGCCCAGCCACACCTCCACGGTCCGCTCGTGCGCCGTCAGGTTCTCCCCGTCGCGGTCCCGGGGCAGGGCCGGCGCGTCGCCCGGTCGTACGGCTGCCCAGTGGTCGATCTCGTGGTCGAGCCCACCGGACCGGACGAGATCGGTGAGACGCCGGGACCACAGCTGGAAACTGCTGCTTCTCGTCCCCAGGTCGGGGTTCCGTCCCGCGGCGATCTGCTCGTACACGGTGGCCAGGTCGGTGAGCGCGATGCGCCACGAGACGCCGTCCATGACCAGGTGGTGCACCGCGAGGAAGAGACGCGACGGCCGGTCCGCACCCAGCCGCAGGAGGACGCCCTTCACCAGCGCCCCGCTCTCCAGGTCGTGCGAGCGCTGCGCGTCCAGGGCCGCTTCGTGCAGGGCCCGCTCTTGTGCGGCGGGGTCCAGGGCCGACAGGTCACGCGTGTCGAGCAACCCGGCGGGAACGGTGGTGCCGTACTCCTGGGTCCATCCGTCGTCCGTCCGCCGGAACCGCATGCGCAGGGCGTCGTGGTGGGAGACCACGGCCCGGAGGGCGTCCTCCAACACGTCCGCGTCCGCGTCCGGGGCCAGCTCCAGCTGGATCGACATCGCGTAGTGATCCGGCTCCTCGGGGTGCGCGTCGAAGAACCACCACTGGATCGGGGTGAGTCCGACGGCCCCCTCGGCCGGGCCTTCGGCGACCGCCCGCGGGGCGTCGGCGACCGGCTGCGCAGCCGCGGCGAGTTCGGCGACGGTCTGGTGCAGGAAGAGCATCTTCGACGTGAGGTCGATGCCTGCCTGACGCGCCTTCGAGACGACCTGGATGGAGAGGATCGAGTCGCCGCCGTGGTCGAAGAAGTTGTCGTGGATCCCGACCTGTTCGATCCCCAGGACCTCCTCCCACAGCTCGGCGAGGATCCGCTCGGTCCGGTTCCGTGGCCCGGTGTACTCCCCGTCAGGCCGGGCCCCGTCGGTCTCGGGCTCCGGCAGTGCCCGCCTGTCGACCTTTCCGCTGGGCGTCAGGGGGAGCGCGTCGAGCGTCATGAAGAGCGCCGGCACCATGTAGTCGGGCAGCAGGCCCTGGAGGTGGCGGCGCAGCTCCGCGACCGTCACCTCACGGTCGGCGACGAGGTGGGCCACGAGACGCTGCCGATCGGCGTGGTCGTGCCGGGCGGTGACGACCGCGTCGGCGACGGCCGGGTGCGTCAGCAGCGCCTTCTCGACCTCGCCGAGCTCGACGCGGAATCCGCGGATCTTGACCTGGTCGTCGGCCCGGCCGAGGAAGACCAGGTCGCCGCCGGCCAGGAGCCTGGCCCGGTCACCCGTCCGGTAGAGGCGGTCCGCGGGGTCGAAGGGGCTGGTGACGAACCGCTCGGCAGTGAGGTCGTCACGACCGTGGTAGCCCCGGCCGACGCCTTCGCCGCCGATGTAGATCTCGCCGGGAACGCCCACCGGGACGGGCCGCAGCGCGCTGTCGAGCACGTACACGCGGGTGCCCGGCAGAGGGCGCCCGACGGGAACGAACACTCCGTCGCGCAGCGTGTCGGGCGTGGGGACGAAGACGGTGGAGTCCACCGTCGCCTCGGTGCCCCCGTAGGCGTTGACGATCGTGGTGCCGTCCCCGGCCACGCGGAGCAGATCGTGGCAGTCCTCGACCCGCCACCCCTCGGACCCCACCGATATCAGCCGCAGCGGCGGGAACTCCCGCCCGCGCAGCTCCACTTCCCGTACGACGGCGGTCATCAAAGACGGCACGATCTCGATGCCGGTGGCACCCGTACGCTCGATGAGGTCCAGCAGGGCCGCCGGCTCCGTGGTCACCTCCCGGGAGGCGATGATCAGGGTGCCGCCGAAGGGGAGGGACCGGATGAGGTCCGCGAAGAAGAGGTCCACGGAGAGGCTGGAGACCGACAGGAAGCGCAGCCTCAGCTCGGAGAGGCCGTATCGCGCGTCCCAGGCGTTGCAGATGTGCCGCACGTTGCGGTGCTCGACCGCCACACCCTTCGGGACGCCGAGCGAGCCCGAGGTGTAGATGACGTAGGCCAGGTCCGACGGGGCGGTGGCGACCCCGGGGGCAGTGGCGGGCTGCCGCGCCAGGAGGTCCCGGTCCGTGTCCAGCGCGACGCTCGTGATGCCGGCCTCCGGGAGGAGGGACCGGACGCTCTCCTGCGTGACGACGAGCTCCGCGCCGGAGTCCTGGAGCATGTGGGTGAGGCGGTCGGAAGGGAACCCCGGGTCGAGGGGGACGTACGCCGCCCCTGCCTTCAGGATGCCGAGCAGTCCGACGGCCATCCCCACGCCTCGCTCCACGCAGAGCCCGACGAGGGTGCCGGGTGCGGCGCCCCGGGCCCTCAGGAGGTGCGCGAGCCGGTTGGCCTGCTCGTCGAGCTCGCGGTAGGTCAGCGTCCCGTTCTCATGGACCACCGCCGTCGCGTCGGGCGTCCGCGCGGCCTGCTCGGCGACGCGCTCGTGCACCGGCGTCGCCGGGCCGGGGGCGGAGCCCGCCGCGTTCCACTCCTCGACGATCTGCCGGTACTCCCCGTCCGTGAGCATCGGCAGCTCGGCCACCGACCGCGCGGGGTCCGCGACGGCCGCCGTCAGGAGGGCGACGACGTGGCCGCACAGACGCGCGACGGTCGCCGCGTCGAAGAGGGCGGTGCTGTACTCGGCCATGCCGAGCAGGGCACCGTCGCGTTCGGCGAAGTCCAGGGTGATGTCCCACTGCGCCGTCTCCCGGTCGAGCGGGTACTCCGTGATCTCGACACCGGGAAGGACGGCGGCGTCGGCCGGGGTGTTGTGCAGCACGATGCCCGCCTGCACGAGGGGTGTACGGCTGGTGTCCCGGTCCGGGCGCAGTGCCTCGACGAGCCGGTCGAACGGCACGTCCGCGTGGGCGAACGCGTCGAGCGCGTTCTCCTTGACCCGCTGGAGGAGCGCGTCGAACGACATGTCCGCGTCGACGTGCGTCCGGAGGACGACCGTGTTGACGAAGAACCCGACGAGCTGCTCCAGCTCCTTCCGTGCCCGTCCCGACGAGGAGGTGCCGAGCGCGATGTCCTCCTGGCCCGACCAGCGGGCCAGGACCGCCTTGACCGCCGCCGTCAGGACCATGAACAGGGAGGCGCCGCGTGCGCGCCCCAGCTCCTGGATTCCGGCGTGGACGGCCTGGGGGATCTCGAAGAAGTGGGCGGCGCCGGCCGAGGACCGGACCGTGCCGCGCGGCCGGTCGGTGGGCAGCTCCAGCGAGGCCAGGCCGTCCAGGCGCTCACGCCACCACTCGACCTGTCCGTCCAGCCGTCCGTCGTGCTCGACCTGTTCCCGTTGCCAGGCCGCGAAGTCCGGGTACCCCAGGGCGAGGTCGGGGAGACGGGCCTCGCGGTCCTCCGTCTGGGCGGCGTACAGCTCCCCCCATTCGCGGGCCACGATGCCCATCGACCAGCCGTCGGAGACCATGTGGTGCATCCCGAGGACGCACACGTGGTCCGTGGGCGACAGGGTCACGAGGAGGACGCGGACCAGCGGTCCGTTCCGGAGGTCGTACGGACGGTTCATCTCGCTCCGGACCAGGTCGCGGACCCGCTCCTCGCGCTCCGCCGACGGCAGGTCCGACACGTCGACGGCCGACCACTGCGGCGTCAGGTCCGGACGCAGCACCTGGACGCCCCGACCGTCCACCATGTCGAACGTCGTGTGCAGTGCCTCGTGGCGCGCCATCAGCTTCCCGGCGGCCGTGCGCAGCGCCTCGGCGTCCACGACGCCCGAGAGCCTGAGCGGCAGCGCCATGTGGAAGTCGGCGCCGCCCGGGGCGAAGTCCTCCATGAACCAGAGCCTGCGCTGCCCGTAGGACATGGGCAGCGTCTCGTCACGGGGACGGGCGGGAATCACCCCGCGGTCCGATGCGTCCTGTCGGCCCGCGAGGCGCTGGGCGAGCGCCTCGCGCATCGAAGCGGGCAGCGCGGCGATCCGGCTCTCCGGCCGAGAGGGCCTGTTCATGCGAACTCCTTGAGGACATGTCGCGGGCGCTGCGCCGTGGCGCACCCGCAGATGCGTGGGGAAGGGCGGCCCCCGCCGGGCGAGGCTGGGCCGGCGGGGGGCTGCTGACGTGTGGAGGGTGGGGGCGGGGGCCGTCAGGGCGTACCGGCGCTCGCCTCGAACTCGGCCAGGATCTGTTCCTCGATCTCCCTGGCCGTCTCCTCGATGGTCGGACGGTCGAAGAGCGCCCTGGGAGAGAGGCTGGTCCCGAAGGACGCGTTGATCCGCGAGGCCATGCGCACCGCGAGGAGGGAATCGCCCCCCACCGTGAAGAAGTTGTCGCGGATGCCGACGCGGTCGGAGCCCAGCAGCTCCTGCCAGATCGCCACCAGGGCCTCCTCGGTGACGGACTCCGGTGCCTGATAGCCCGTCCGGCTCTCCCACTGCTGGGGGTCGGGGGCCGGCAGCGCTCTCCGGTCGATCTTGCCGCTCGGGGTGACGGGCAGGGAGTCCCGCAGCAGGAAGGCCGCCGGCACCATGAACTCCGGCAGGGTCGCGGCCAGGTGGGCGCGCAGCCGGTCGAGGTCGGCCTCCTCCCAGCCGGGGGCGACGACGTGCCCGACCAGGAACGTCCGGTCGTCCTGCGTGTGCGGCACGACCGCGGCGTCGGAGACCTCGGGGTGTGAGGTGAGCGCCGCCTCCACCTCACCGGTCTCGATGCGGAAGCCTCGGATCTTGACCTGGCCGTCGGCCCGGCCGAGGCACATGAGTGTGCCGTCCGCCCGCCACCGGGCGAGGTCGCCCGACCGGTACAGCCGTTCTCCGGGCCCGCCGAACGGGTTCGGCAGAAACGCCTCTGCGGTCAGCTCGGGCTGGTTGAGGTAGCCCCGGGCCAGACCGGCACCGGCGATGTACACCTCGCCGGTCACTCCGACCGGAACCGGTGCACCGGTGGCGTCGAGCACGAATACCCGGTAGCTGGGCAGCGGCCGTCCGATCGGCATGGCCCCGCCCGCCCTCACCTCCCGCTCGGTGACCCTGTGGTGGGTCACGTAGACCGTGGCCTCGGTCGGCCCGTACATGTTCACCAGTTCGGTCCGCTCGGAACCGAACCGGTCGAACCAGGTGGTCAGGTGCTTCGGTTCCAGGACCTCACCGCACAGGAACACCCGCCGCAGCGCGGGCAGTGCCGGCCGGCCGGCGGCGCTCGCGGACTCCACCAGGGCCCGGAACATCGCGGGTGTCTGGCTCAACACCGTGGTCCCCGTGCGTCGGAGCAGGTCCCACGTCGCGACGGGGTCCTGCACCCAGTCACGCCCCACGATCTCCAGGCGCCCTCCCGAGGTCAGGCACCCCCACATCTCGGAGACGGAGACGTCGAAGGCGTACGAATGGAACATCGTCCACACGTCGTCCCCGCCGCATCCGTAGGCGTGACGGACGTTCACCAACTGGTTGAGCACGCAGCGGTGTTCGGTGGCGATGCCCTTGGGGCGGCCGGTCGAACCCGAGGTGTAGATCATGTAGGCGAGATCGTCACCGGACACCTCCGTGTCGGGTGCGGTCGTCGGCCGCTTCTCGATCGCGGACCGGTCCCGGTCCAGGTCGACCACCGTCATCCCGTCGACGGACAGGCCGTCCGGCTGCCGCAGGGTGACCATGATCCGGGCCCCCGAGTCGCGCAGCATGTACGCACGGCGGTCGGCCGGGTAGGCGGGGTCCAGGGGGACGTAAGCCGCACCGGACTTCATGATGCCGAGCAGCCCGACCACCATCCGCGCGCCGCGCTCGACCGAGAGGCCGACCGGCCGGCCGGGGCCCGCACCCAGTTCGATCAGATGATGGGCGAGGGCGTTGGCCTGCTCGTCCAGCTCCCGATAGGTCAGCGACTCCCCGGCGGAATGGACCGCCGTGGCGTCCGGGGTCACGGCGGCCTGGGCCGCCACCGCCTGGTGGACACAGCCCTCCGGCGTCGGGACGCCCGGCGTGTCGCTCCATTCGTTCAGGACCCGCTCGAACTCGCCGTCCCTGAACATGGGGACCGAGCCCAGGGGGCGGTCGCCGTCCTCGGCCATCCCCTCCAGCAGCGCCGTGAAGTGACCGGCCATCCGCTCGATGGTCGCCGGGTCGAACAGGGCCGGGTCGTAGACCAGGGAGCAGTGGAATCCGTCGTCGGTGTAGGCGAACAGGTTGAGCGGGAAACTGGTGATGTCCATGCCTTCCAGCTCCCGCAGCCACAGGCCGTCCTCCCCCGCCGGCTGGTCGTCCCTGGGGTAGTTCTCGAAGACGACGAGGCTGGCGAAGAGATCGGTCCCCGGACCGACGCCGGTGGAGTTCTGGATGTGTGCCAGCGACGCGTACTCGTACGTCCGGGACTCCACCTGGGAGCGCTGCACGCGACCGAGCCACTCGGCCGCCGGCGCCGTGTCGTCGACGTCGACGCGCACCGGCAGCGTGTTGACGAGCAGGCCCGCGATCGTGTCGACACCGGCCAGATCCGTCGGCCGGCTGGAGACCGTCGCGCCGAAGACCACGTCGCGCTCGCCGGAGTACCGGGAGAGGAGCATCGCCCAGGCGCCCTGCACGACCGCGTTGACCGTCAGCCGGTGGCGCCGCGCGAAGGCGAACAGTCGCTCCGAGGAGTCCGGGGAGAGTGCTGCCGAGACCCGCGCGGTCGACAGGGACTCGTGCCCCGCCTGGGGGTGCCGGTCGTAGGGCAGGGGTGTGGATGCGCCGACGCCGTCCAGGAGGTCGCGCCAGTACGACTCCGCCCGAGGCACGTCCTGCCGCTCCAGCCACTCGACGTAGGCGCGGAAGGGCACACGGGCGGGAAGTGCGGGCGTGCTGCCCGCGCGCAGCGACCTATAGGCGTCGTGGACCTCGGTCAGCACGCTGAAGGCGCTCCAGCCGTCCAGCAGGAGGTGGTGGAAGCCGGTGACGACCCGCACGGACGTGTCGGACGTCCGGATCAGCGCGATCCGGACGAGCGGGGCACGGGCCAGGTCCAGACCCCGGGCCCGGGCCTCGGCCAGATGCAGCCTCAGCGCCTCGTCCTGCTCCGCGGCGTCCAGGTCCCGCCAGTCCAGCCGCTCGACCGGCAGGACCGTCCTGCGGTGCACGACCATGAGGGGCCGGGCGACGTCCTCCCAGACGACGGAGGCGCGCAGGATCTCCAGGCGATCCGCCACGAGCTGCCAGGCGCGGGCCAGCAGGTCCGGGTCGGACACCCCGTCCAACACGTAGGTCATCTGCTCGAAGTACGTCGGGGCCGAGGGGTCCGCCAGGGAGTGGAACACCATGCCGGCCTGCAGGGGGGTCAGCCGGTAGACGTCCTCCACCTCGCGTCCGTCCCCCACGATCCGGTCGACACCCTCCTGGTCGAGACCGGAGAGCGGGAAGTCGGAGGGTGTGGCGCCGCCGCTCCCCTGCCGCAGGCAGTGGTCGATCAGCTCCCGCAGGGCCGATCGGAACTCGTCCGCGAGGCGCTCGACGGTCGCGGGAGCGTGGTTGCCGGGGGAATAGATCCAGTCGATCCTCAGCGTGCCGTCGGTGACGGCGGCCACGATGTCGATCAGGTGCGGTCGGGGCAGCCCGGCCGCCTGCTCCCGGCCGAGGCCCGGCCGCCGCCCGCGGATCAGCCCGTCCGCCTCGGTGAAGCCGTCCCACTGGCCGAGGTAGTTGAAGCTGATCTCCGGGGAGGGCCGTTCCGACAGGACCCGGCCCGGGCCGTCCCCGGCGGAGAGGTGACGCAGCGCGCCGTAGCCGATGCCCCGGTCGGGGATGGCCCGCAGGAGCTCCTTGACCGACTTGAGGGCGGTGCCCCAGTCCTGGTCCGGGACGTCGAGCGAGACCGGGAAGGCGGTGGTGAACCAGCCCACCGTGCGGGCCAGGTCGACGTCCTCGAAGAGGTCCTCGCGGCCGTGCCCCTCCAGGGCGATGGTGACCGGGGACGAGGCCCACCGCTTCAGGACCCTGGCGAGCGCGGTGAGCAGCACGTCGTTGATCTGGGTGCGGTACACCGGCGGCAGTTGCTGGAGCAGCGCCCTGGTCTCGTCACGGTCCAAGGAGACCGAGGCCACCTCGGCAGAGCCGAAGCTGTTGGCCGCCCGGCCGTCGCGGGGCAGCGCCACGCCCGTCTCGACGGCCGTCCAATAGGGCACCTCGCTGTCGAAGCCGCCGGCCCGGACGTGCTCCGACAGACGCCGCGCCCAGTCCTGGTAGCTGCTCGTACGCGCGCCCAGGTCGACGTCCTCGCCGCGGGCGATCAGCGCGTACGCCCTCGCCAGGTCGTCGAGGACCACGCGCCAGGAGACACCGTCCATGACGAGGTGGTGCGCCGTCAGGAACAGGCTCGGCTTCCGTCCGCCTCCGAGGTGGGCGTGGACCCCCGCGAGAAGCAGGCCGGACGCGAGGTCGAACGTGCTCTGGGCCGTCAGCGCGGCGTGGTGGAGGGCCTCCTCCGCGGCGTCCTCGGAGAGCGCGGAGAGATCCACTTCGGTCAGGGTCACGGTCGCCTCGGACGGGTCCGCGTATTCCTGGATCCACCCCTCGTCTTCCGGCCGGAACCTCATGCGCAGGGCGTCGTGGTGGGTCGCCACCGCCTGTAGCGCGCGCTTCAGCACGGCGGTGTCGGTGCCGTGCGCCAGCTCGACGTGGATCGACATGGCGTAGTGCGCGGGCCCCTCCGGGTGCTGCTCGAAGAACATGCGCTGGATGGGCGTCAGTTCGGCCCTCCCCGTCGCGGCCTCGTCGGAGCCGCGCCCGCCGTCGGCGGCGAGGACGCCGACCGAGGGGGCGAGGTCCGCGATGGTCTGGTGGACGAAGAGCAGCTTCGAGGAGAGTTCGAGTCCTGCCTGGCGTGCGCGGGACACGACCTGGAGGGACAGGATCGAGTCGCCGCCCAGGTCGAAGAAGTTGTCCTGGACGCCGACGCGTTCCAGGCCGAGGACATCGGCCCACACCGAGGCCAGCGTCGCCTCCGCGCTGTTGCGCGGAGCCACGTACTCGACAGTGGACCGGTCGGCGTGGAACTCCGGCTCCGGGAGGGCGCGCAGGTCCACCTTGTCCTGGGCGGTCAGGGGCAGCTTGTCCAGAACGACGAAGACCGAGGGCATCATGTGGTCCGGCAGCAGCCCCGACAGGTGGGAGCGGAGTTCGGCGGCGGTCACCCGGCGGGAGGACGCCGTGTAGGCGACGAGCCGGCGGTGGCCGGAGGCGGCCCGGTGCGGGACGACGACGGCGTTCTCCACGGCCGGGTGCTGCTTCAGGGCGCTCTCCACCTCGCCCACCTCGATGCGGAAGCCGCGGATCTTGACCTGGCCGTCGGCCCGGCCGAGGAACTCCAGGGTGCCGTCGGCCCGCCAGCGGGCGAGGTCACCGGAGCGGTACATGCGCTCGCCCGGCTTCCCGTAGGGATCGGCCACGAAGGAGCCGGCCGTCAGGCCCGGCCGTCCCAGGTAACCGCGGGCCAGGCCGGGACCGGCGATGTGCAGCTCGCCCGGTACGCCGATCGGTGCGGGCAGCAGGTGCTCGGTGAGCACGTACACCCGGGTGTTGCCGATCGGCCTGCCGAGGGGGACCGCGCCGTGCAGCTCCGCCTGCGGGTCGATCACGTGCGCCGTCGTGACGGAGGTCGCCTCGGTGGGGCCGTAGGCGTTGCTCAGACGCAGTCGGGGGTGGGCGGCCAGCAGACGGGCGGAGTGCTCGGGGGACATCTTGTCGCCGCCGACCGCCACCAGTCGCAGCCGGCCCAGGGCCGCCAGGTCGTCCTCGACGACCTGGTGGAAGAGCCCGGTGGTCAGACCGGCCACGGTGACCCCCTCGCGCTCGAGGAAGGCACCGAGTTCGGCTCCGGTCGGCGGCGTCGGCGGATGGATGGCCAGCTGCGCGCCCTTCAGCAGCGTGCCCCAGACCTCGACCGTGTTGGCGTCGAACGAGACGGAGGCGAACTGCGGGACGACGTCGGTGTGCCGGACGTCCATGAGCCCGGATTCGTGGACCAGGCGGACCACCGCCCGGTGCGAGGTCATCACCCCCTTGGGGGCACCCGTGGACCCCGAGGTGTAGATGACGTACGCGAGGTGGTCGGCGGCGAGGGCGGGCTCGGGGCACGTCGTCGGACGGGCCGCCACGGACGCCGCGTCACCGTCCACGTCCACGACGCGCAGGCCCTCTCCCAGGGCCTCGATCCGGTCCCGCAGGTGCCCCTGGGTGACCAGGAGGCCCAGGCCGGCGTCCTCGCGCATGTACGTCAGCCGCTCGGCGGGATAGGCCGGATCCAGGGGCACGTAGGCGGCGCCGGCCTTGAGCACCGCGAGCATGGCCACGATGATCTGCGTGCCGCGTTCCATGCACAGACCGACGAGCCGGTCCGGGCCCGCGCCCGCGGCGACCAGTTCGTGGGCGAGCTGGTTCGCGCGCTCGTCGAGTTCGCGGTAGGTCAGCCGCTCACCGAGGTAGGAGAGGGCGCAGGCGTCCGGGTGCAGTGCCGCCTGCTCGGCGAACAGCTCCGGCAGCGTCAGCCCGGGCAGCGGTCGGGTCGTGTCGTTCCAGGCGTGGACGACCTGGTGCAGCTCGCGGTCGGTGAGCATCGGAAGCGCGCCGACCCTGACGTCGGGGTCCTGGGCCGCGGCGTCGAGCAGCACCGTCAGGTGCTGGGCGAGCCGTTCCACCGTCGCTCCGTCGAAGAGGGCCGTGCTGTACACGATCCGGCCCGCCACGGCGTCACCGCGCTCGACGAACTCGAAGGACAGGTCGAACGGTGCGGCCACCTGCTCCACGTCGTAGGGACGCGCCTCGATCCGGGGCATCCGGAGGTCCCCGGCGGGGGCGTTCTGCAGGACGACCATGGTCTGGAAGAGCGGCGTGCGGCTGATGTCCCGCTCCGGCTGCACCGCTTCGACCAGTCGCTCGAACGGCAGGTCCTCGCGGGTGAAGGCCTCGAGGACCGTCTCCCTGACCTGGTCCAGGATCTGGGCGAAGGACAGGTCCCGGTCGATGCGCGAGCGCAGGACGACCGTGTTGACGAGGAATCCGACGAGCTGGTCCAGGTCCCGGTGGGCGCGTCCGGAGGAGGCGGTGCCGACGGTGACGTCCTCCTGCCCGGAGTACCGGGCGAGGACGGTCTTGACCGCGGCGGTGAGCACCATGAACAGCGTCGCTCCCCGGTCACCGGCCAGTTTCCGCACCGACTCGGCGATGCCCACCGGGATCTCGAACCGGACCTCGGCCCCTTCGGACGAGCGCACGGACGGTCGGGGACGGTCGGTGGGCAGCTCCAGCGGGGCCAGATCGCTCAGCTTCTCCTGCCACCACTCCGCCTGTCGGTTGACGAGGGCGTTGTCGGTGAGACGCGTGCGCTGCCACACGGCGAAGTCCGCGTACTGGATACGGGGAGCGGGCAGTTCGGCCGGCCGGCGGTCCAGCCGGGCCGCGTAGAACTCGCCGAGTTCCCGGGTGATCACCCCGGTCGACCAGCCGTCGGTCACGATGTGGTGAATCCCCAGCACGCAGACGTGCTGGTCGGTGGAGGTCTTCACCAGCAGGACGCGGACGAGCGGGCCGTGCTGGAGGTCGTAGGGGCGTGCGGCCTCCGCTCGCACCAGTTCGCGCAGCCGGTCCTCTCGGAGGTCCCCGGGGACGGAGGAGAGGTCGGTGCTGTTCCACTCCGGTTCGAGGGCCGGGTGGATGACCTGGACGCCCTGACCGCCCACCACGCCGAAGGTCGTCCGCAGGGACTCGTGCCGCTCCGTCAGGTCGGTGAGGGCTCCTCGCAGCGCGGGGAGGTCCAGGGGGCCGGAGAGGCGCAGCGCCACCGAGGTGTGGTACTCGGCGCTGCCCGGGTCGAACTCCTCCAGGAACCACAGGCGCTGCTGGCCGTGGGACATCGGCAGCGCCGCGTCGCGGGCGGCTGACGGGATCGGGGCCTCCCCGCCCTGCTCGGAGGGCACCGAAGCGGCGAGCGCGGCCACGGTCGGGGTGTCGAAGAGGACACGGAGCGAGAACTTGACCCCCAGGACCGCTTGGAGCCGGGAGACGGCCCGGGCCGAGAGGATCGAGTTGCCGCCCAGGGCGAAGAAGTCGTCGTGCACGCCCACCCGTTCGACGTCCAGCACTTCGGACCAGACGGCGGCGATGGTCTCCTCGACGGCGTCGCGCGGGGCGACGTAGCCGTCCTCCGCTTCCGGGGCCGCTCCCGGTACGGGCAGCGCCTTCCGGTCGATCTTGCCGTTCGGGGTCTGCGGCAGGGTGGAGAGAACCACCACGGCCGAGGGGACCATGTAGTCGGGAAGCTGGTCCCGGACCCGTGCCCGCAGGTCCTCCGGCGACGGGCGGACCGCGCCGCTCGGCGTCACGTACGCGACCAGGTTGGTGTTGTGCGTCACCGCCACGGCTTGCCGCACATCGGGATGGCGGGTCAACGCCTCCTCGATCTCGCCGAGTTCGACGCGGAAGCCCCGGAGCTTGACTTGGTCGTCGGCGCGGCCCAGGTACTCGAGCGAGCCGTCGGGCAGGCGGCGGACGATGTCGCCGGTGCGGTACATCCGGCCGCCCCTGCCGCCGAAGGGGTTGGCGACGAACCGCTCGGAGGTCAGTCCGGCGCGGCCGTGGTAGCCGCGGGCCAGGCCGGCGCCGGCGATGTAGAGCTCCCCGCGCACGCCGACCGGAACCGGACGCAGCCTGTCGTCGAGCACGTGCACCTGGGAGTTGGTGATGGGAGCGCCGATCGGCGGCACCGTGGCGCCGCTCAGCGGGGCGCTCATCGTCGCGCACACGGTGGTCTCGGTCGGCCCGTACGCGTTGATCATCCGCCGTCCCGCGGACCAGCGAGCGACGAGGTCGCCGGTACTCGCCTCGCCGGCCACGACCAGGGTCGCCCCGGCGGGCAGTCCGCGTCCCTCGGGCAGTACGGAGACCGTCGTCGGGGTGAGCGTGGCGTGGGTGACTCCGTGCTCGGCGGCATAGGCCGCCAGCGGCTCACCGGGCTGCAGCGTGGTCTCGGATCCCATGACCAGCGTGGCGCCCGTGAGGACGCCCATGCAGATCTCCCAGAACGCCGCGTCGAAGCTGATGGAGGCGAACTGGAGGACGCGGCTGTCGGGGGTGACGTCGAAGTGCGCGGTCTGCGCGGTCACCAGACTGCTGATGCCGGCGTGCGAGACGAGCACACCCTTGGGGGTACCGGTGGAGCCCGACGTGTAGATGACATAGGCCAGGTCCTCGGGGACGGGGCCGTTCTCCGGCGGGGTGTCGGGCTCGGTTCCGGGCGAGGCCGGGTTCCGCTCCAGGTGCACCACGACCGAGTCGGTCGCGGGCAGCAGGTTTTCCAGGCTCTTCTGGGTGACGATGAGCGGGGCGCCGGAGTCCTTGAGCATGTACGCCAGCCGGTCCGCCGGATAGTGGGGGTCCAGCGGGACATAGGCGGCACCGGCCTTCATGATGCCGAGCATCCCCACGATCACGGACGCTCCGCGTTCCACGCAGAGTCCGACGAGCACGTCCCGGCCCGCGCCCTTCCCGCGCAGCAGGTGGGCGAGACGGTTGGAGCGCAGGTCCAGTTCGCGGTAGGTGAGCGGCCCGTGCTCGTCGATGACCGCGACGGCGTCCGGGCGTGCTTCGGCCCACGTGCGGAACAGCGCGGGAAAACTGCTCCGGGGAACGGCCAGGCCGGTGTCGTTCCACTCCCGTACCACCTGGTGGTACTCGCTCTCCCCCAGGACGGGCAGCGCGCTGATCGGGCTGGCGGGGTCCTCCAGACCGCCGGCCAGGAGCACCAGGTAGTGGCGGCCGAGGCGTTCGACGGTGCTTTCGTCGAAGAGCGCCGTGGAGTAGTGGACGACCACGGTGACGTGGTCCCCCTCGACCTGGAACTCGAACGCGAGGTCCAGGGGGTCGAACGGCACCGCCTCGGCGACCTCCGCGTTCCGCACCACGATCATCGCCTGCACGAACGGCGTCATGCTCGTGTCCTGCTCCGGGGCGAGTGCTTCGACGAGCTCGGCGAGTGCCACCGTGTCATGGCGCAGCGCCTCGTCCGTCCGCTCCTTCACCTGCCTGACCAGACGTGTGAAGGCCGTTTCGCCGTGGACGTCGCCGCGCAGCACCACGGTGTGCCCGGTGCGGGGGGAGAGCGTACCGACGGCGATGTCGTCCTGCCCCGAGTAGCGGGTGAGCAGGGCGAGCGCGGCGGCGGTGAAGACGCCGAACAGGCCGGTGCCCTCCGCTGCGGCGAGCGCGCGGGCCGCCTCGGCGAGATCGCGCGGCAGGGCGAGCGCGTACGTGGCGGTCTGCGCGGAGCGCACGACGGGGCGACGGCGGTCGGTCGGCAGGTCCAGCGGGCCGATGCCGGCGAGTCGCTCCCGCCAGAACTCCACGTGCGGGGAGAGCGGTCGGTCAGCCGATGCTGCGGCGCGAGTCAAGCTGTGCCTCCAAGATGGGCTGATGTGCCTCGGCGGGTCCGCTGTCGGACCGCCGGGAAGAGAAGTGGACGGAGAAGAGGCGCCGCGGGTCAGCCCGCGGTGGACACGCGCTTCGCGGTGCGCCCCGTCAGCTGCATGAGACCGATGTCGCCGGTGTCGTGATCGGGAAGGAAACGTCCCGGGTAGGGAGGCGCGACGGTGTCGACGCGCTCTGCGGTGAACACGAGGTCGTCGTGGAGGACGACATCCGCCACCAGTCCCGTACGGTCGCCGAGGCGCAGGCCGTCGCCGTGCGGACGGACGGTGAAGAGGGTGTCGCCGTTGGCGTAGTCGCCCACCAGCGAGGCGAGGAGGCCCGGGTCG
Organism: Streptomyces sp. NPDC006197; assembly: GCF_040613865.1. Taxonomy (NCBI): domain Bacteria; kingdom Bacillati; phylum Actinomycetota; class Actinomycetes; order Kitasatosporales; family Streptomycetaceae; genus Streptomyces; species Streptomyces sp. NPDC006197. Next base: position 102,449 of record NZ_JBEXSZ010000001.1, read on the forward strand.
GCCGTCGTCGACTCCCCCGAGGGGACGGGCAGCCGGTAGTCGCCGACGTCGACGCCGCATGCGCGGAGTTCCGCGACGACGTCGAACCACAGCCCTGTGCCGCTGGTGGCGTTGGCCGTCAGCGCGACGGCCTCTCCGCTCCGGGGGTTGAACCGGACGTGACAGGCGGTGCCGTCCACCGTGCCGTCGTGGCCCAGCCATCCGCCGTCCGGAGAGCCGTACAGGGCGAGGCCGTGCGCCCAGCCGTCGGCCATGCCGAAGGGCTCGGCGGCCGGGTACGGGGCGTGCATGGCGGCGCGGTCCTCGTCGGCCAGGAGGCGCGAGGCCGTGGGGTGACGTCCCAGGTGCAGCCGGCAGAAGGCGATCAGGTCCTCGGCGCTTCCGCCGAGTCCTCCCGCCGGCGCCCAGGCCGGGGGCAGTGTCTGCTCCACCGGCAGGGGTACGCCCCGGCCTGGACGCACCGCGTGGCCGTGGGCACGGGGCCGGTCGTCGGGACCGGCGCCGTGGAGGAAGTGCGGGCTGATGCCCAGGGGCCTCAGGAGGAAGCCCTGGAGCACCTCCTGCCACGTCCCGCCCGCGACCTCCTCGACGAGTCGGCCCAGAACGCAGTAGCCGGCGTTGGAGTAGGAGAATCGGGTCCCCGGGGCGTGCAGCGGGGGCACGGACGACAGGCTCGTCGCGTACCGGAACAGGGACGGGGAGGAGGAGTCGGCGGGGTGGTGCTCGCCTATCAGACCCCCTGTGTGGGTCAGCAGGTGCCTGGCGGTGAGGGACTTCGCCCCGTCCTTCGGTCCTCGCCATTCGGGCAGGATCTCTTCGAGCGGTCGGTCCAGGTCCACCTCGTCGTCCGAGGCGAGCTGGGCCACCAGAGTCGCGGTGAACGCCTTGGTCACCGAACCGAACGGAAACGCGGTCCGCTCGTCCACCGGTTCGCGGCGTCCGTGACGGAGGACGCCGACGGCCACGGACATGTCACCCCGAGAACCCGAGTACGCGAGCTGCGCGCCGGGAACGGCGTTTTTCTTCGTCAACTTTCGCAGCTGATCCGCAATCTGCTGCGCGTCCATTTCCAACCCATCCGTCGACCGATTCCGCCGAGCCGCACATGCGAGGTGAACAGTGCGGCCGACTCTGCCCGTACGGCTTCCTGCACCACCGGGGTGCGGGCAGCCGTACCCCCTCATCGTTGATGGAGGGGACGGTCGCAGGCAAGAAGTTTCCCTGGCAGGAAAGTTGCCAGGTCAGAAGCGCGACGGAGGTGGTCGGCGGGTCTCGGGACATGTTCGCCGCGGAGCGGGTGAGAAGCGTGTCACCGCGTCGGCGGCATCCGTCCGGTGTTCCGTAAATGGGTCAGCACCGCCAGCACCCTCCGGTGCCCTGTGCTGCTCTGGGGGACTCCCAGCTTGGTCAGGACCGAGGTCACGTGCTTCTCGACGGCGCGGTCCGAGATGCCGAGCCGGCATCCGATGGCATGGTTCGTCATACCTGCCGAAACGAGCTCGATGATTTCACGCTCCCTCTCGGTCAGCCTGGAACCGCCACTGATTCCATAGGGGCCGCTGATGAACGCTTCGCACAGCTCGGTGTCCAGGAAGACCTGACCCCGGGAAACCTTTTCCAGCGCCGTGAGAATCTCCTGAATTCCCTCGACCCGCTGCTTCAATAAATAGCCGATGCCTCCGGTGGCGTTCTGGACCAATTCCTTCACCTGGTCGACGTCGAGGTAATCGGTGAGGGCCAGGACCCCGGTCTCGGGACAGGACCTCTGAATTCGTCGCACTCCCCGGATCCACTCGTCCGCACCAGAACGCATTCCGAGGTCGACGATCGCCACCTGGGGTTCCGTCCTGCGCACCTCCTCCACGACGTTCGACGTGCTGTCCAGCGAGGCCACGACCTCGGCCCCGGCATCCGCCAGGAGCCTGACCAGCCCCATCCGCATCAGGGCGGATCCGTCGGCGATCAGGACGCGCATGTGAGGCCCTGCTCCCTGTCGAGGAATCGTTGTACGGCGAACAGCCCGGCTGCCGAGGCGGCCACCAGACAGGCGGTCGCCAGTCCCGTGAGCACTCCCCACGGCACGTCGAGCACGGGCGTGCCGTAGGCGGCTCGCAGCGCCGACCGGTAGACGAGGAGCGAGGCCACGGCGGGGACGGCCGCCACCGCGACGGCGACCAGGGTCGTGGCGACGGCTTCCCAGAGTGCCGTCATCCGCACCTGTCGGCGGCTGGCACCCAGCAGGCGCATCGCCGCGATCTCGGGACCGCGTCGGCTGTACGCCATCAGACGCCCGCACACGACGGCGATGAGCGCGTACGCCGCGGAGGGCACGGCGAGCACCACGAGCAGGACGAGGTTCGCCCGGTCCTGCTCGTCCGACGACTCCGCGAACCATTGGGGGGTGGTGAGGACCCGCAGGCGATCGGGGCCGAGGAGGGCGGTCAGGTCCCGTGCCACGTCGCCGGGGGCGTCCCTCCCCGGATCGGCCAGCAGCACCGTGGCCCGCTGGGGCGGCGGGGCACCGGGCGTGCCGACGGGCAGGAGCAGGTGCGGCACGGCCGAGCCGCCCTCGAGGACCGCGCCGACCCGTGCCGTGACGGGCTCGCCGTTCGGAAGTCCGTACGTCAGCCGGGTCCCGACGCGGTATCCGTACCAGTCGGAGAACTCCCGGGAGATCGCGACGGTGCCGGGGGCGAGGGCCGTGACGATCCCCTCCCTCACGTCGATCCGATGGGTCCTTGCCAGCGCGGGCAGGTCGACCACGACGCCCTTGTCCTGCCGCGCGGTGGTCTCGTCCGCCACGGCGAGCTCGACAGCGGACGTGGCCGAGACCACGGACACGCGGGGATCCGCGCGCAGCGCGGCCAGGACGCCGTCGTCGAGCCCTCCGTCCGCGACCGGTTCGACGACCAGCTGTCCCGCGCTCCTCTGCCGGTCGTCAGCCCTGCCCGTGGCGGACGTGGCGACGAGGACCGAACTGAAGACGGTGACGACCGCGAGCACGACGAGGACGGGCACCGCGAGGGCCCCCGTCCGCAGCCGCGAGGTCCCCGTGGCCGCCACGGCGATCCGCGCGGGCGCCGAGGCCGCGCCCCGCAGCGGCACGGAGGCAAGCCGCACGACGGCGGGCAGCACGAGGGGCGCGAACGACGACGCCGCCAGGGTCAGGGCGAGTGCCCCGCACAGGGTCAGCGGCATGGCGGCCTCCAGGTCGGCCCCGGGGGTCGACGCGAGCGCGGCGCAGCCCGCGAGCGCCGCCACCGCACCCGTCACCGACCGTCCGACCGTCATCACCCGTGTGTCGAGCCGGGCCTCCCTCAGCGCCTCGGCCGGCCGCACGCGCGCGGCGCGCCGGGAGGAGGCGCGGGAGCCGAGCACGGCCAGGACGAATCCACTGATCGCCGCCACCGTCAACGGGCCGGCGACAGGACCGGCCCGCAGGTCGACCGGGGACAGGCCGGTGGCACCGAGGGCACGCATGGCCCATGGAGCGGCGATCACGGCCAGGAGGCACCCCGCAAGCGTCGCGGGCACCGCCACCACGAGGCACTCCCGGGTCACCATGCGACGCATCTGGCGCCGGCCCATGCCGGCCAGCCGCAGCATCCCCAGCTCCTGACGGCGGAGCGCGGTGCTGAGCGCGCAGGTCCCGGCCACGACGAAGCAGGTGAGGAAGACCGCGATCACTCCCGTCAGGATGAGCACGGTCTGCACTCCTCCCATGTCCAGCTCACCCGGAGTGAAGACGTGCGCGGTGCCCCGGCCGTCCTCGACGGTGATCGAGGGCAGCCCGGGGCCCGGCGGTGGTTCCACGTTCCACGTGGCCGTCAGCGCGATGGCCGACAGGGCGATCAGCGTCACTCCGCACACCAGTGACACGAAGGTCCCGGCGAAGAGCAGCGCGTGATGGCGTACGGAACTGAGCGACAGACGCCACATCAGGCCTCCAGGGGCGGGGCGAAAGCGGGCTCTCTCACCCCACCACCCGGGCGGGCGTCGCGCAGTGCACCTGGAAGGAGTCGTGAAAGGCGGGTTTTCCCTACCGTCGGCGTGCGGGGCGCCGACTAGGGTGGTGGAGATCGAATGCGTACGGCCCGTGCGAGGAGGACATGCGGATGACAGGGAATCCGCAGGAGGACGACGCCATACGGCGTGCGGAACCCTCCTTACCGGACGAACAGCCCGTCGCCGTCTGGGAGGCGGTGCGGCGACGCCCGATGCGGTTCCTGTTCTCCAGCTGGCCGCTCCGCAGTTGGGGTTTCCTGCTCAGCGGGGCGCTGTTCGGGCTGGGCGTCCTGGTCGCCCTGATCGTCCTGGTCTCCGTGGGCGTGCTGCTCACCGTCATCGGCGTGGGCCTTCTCCTCCTGGCCGGGGCCGCGCTCCTGGGAATGCCGGTCGCCCGGGCGGAACGCCGTCGACTGCGCATGGTCGATCCGGTACGGCTGGCCGACCCGCACGGTTCGCTGTCGGGAGTGGGCACCGGAATCTGGCTCCGCAGCCGGCTGACGGAGCGGGCCACCTGGCGGGAACTCGCCTACACCGCCCTCCTCGCGATCGTCTTCTCCGGGGCGGGCCTGGGCGTCGCCGTGCTCCTCGCCTCGTCCGTGATCCTGCTGCTCTCCCCCCTCATCGTCTGGCTGAACGAGCCGGGCACCGTGAACCTCATCCCCGGGCGGCCCGTCCCCCACACCCTGGCGGCCCTTCCGTACTGCGCCGCGGGCGTCGTCGGCTTCGCGCTGTCGGCGTACGCGGCGGCGCTCGTGGCCGGCGCCCAGGTGAGGACCGCCCGACTGCTGCTGTCCCCGCGTGACGAGGAGTACAAGGAGCGCATCATCGAGCTCACCCGCTCGCGGGTCCGGCTGGCGGACGCCTTCGAGGCCGAGCGCCACCGGATCGAGCGGGATCTGCACGACGGGGCCCAGCAGCAGCTGGTGGCCCTCACCATGACGCTGGGGCTGGCCGAGATGGAGCTCGGCACCGACAATCCGGAGGCCGCGGAACTCCTGGCGCGCAGCCGGGGAGAGGCCAGACAGGCCCTCGACCAGCTACGGGCCTTGGTACGGGGCATCCATCCGCAGGTGCTGACCGATCACGGGCTGGCCGCGGCGGTCTCCGAGGTGGCTCTGCGCAGCCCGATCCCGGTCACGGTCGACATCGACGTCGAGGGCAGGCTCCCGGCCCTGGTGGAGAGCACGGCCTACTTCACGACCACCGAGGCCCTGACCAACGCGACGAAGCACAGCGGTGCGACCAAGCTCGCCGTCGTGGGCCGACGCGAGGGCGACCGCCTGATCCTGCTGATCACCGACGACGGCCGGGGAGGGGCCGACCCCCGGCGGGGAACCGGCCTGTCCGGCCTCGCCGACCGGGTCTCGCTCCTCAAGGGAAGGCTCATCGTCTCCAGTCCCCTGGGTGGACCGACGCAGGTCCGTATGGAGGTTCCGTGCTCCGGGTAGTCCTCGCCGACGACGCCGTCCTGCTCCGAGCGGGTCTCGTCGAACTGCTCACCCGCAGCGGCCACGAGGTGGTGGCCGCCGTGGGCGACCCTGCGGCGCTGGTGGCCGCCGTGGACGACGCCCGTCCGGACGTCGTGATCACCGACGTCCGGATGCCTCCCGGATTCCGGGACGAAGGGCTCAAGGCCGCGCTGGAACTGCGCACCCGCCACGCGGGCCTGCCGGTCCTGGTCCTGTCCCAGTACGTGGCCACCGCCTACGCGACCCAGTTGCTGAGCGGCAGCGGGCAGAACGGCGCCGGCACGGTGGGGCTCGGTTATCTCCTCAAGGACCGGGTGGGAGAGGTCTCGGAGTTCCTCGACGCCGTCCGGCGGGTCGCGGGCGGCGGCACGGTGATCGATCCCGAAGTGGTCCGCACGCTCCTCGTCCAGCAGACGGCGGACCGGCCCCTGGCCAAGCTCACCCCGCGGGAGCGGGAGGTGCTCGCCCTGATGGCGGAGGGGCTCAACAACCAGTCGATGGCCCAGCGGTTGTCGGTGACCGAGGCCGCCGTCGTGAAGCACGCCAGCAACATCTTCATGAAGTTGGACCTCGACCCTGTCGAGGGCAATCGACGCGTCCTGGCCGTGCTCGCCTATCTGCGGGGCGAATCGACCTGACAGCCCTTCGGCAGGTCTCTGATCTGCGGTCTTTCCATGGAGGGAAATTTCTTGTCTCCGAATAGGCATTCGATCAACGATGAGGGAGTCCGGCTGCCCTCACGCTTCCTGTTGATCCGGAGACTTCTTCATGACCCAGTTGAACGAGGCACCGACCGGGACTGCCTCCGCGACCGTGACACCGCGGTGGGGCGGGCACTCCCTGCCCGCGCTGGTCCGTGCTGATGCGCCCGGGACGGACCTGGCCGCCTGGATCCGCGGGAACGGGCCGCTGATCGACGACCTCGCCCGTCGGGCCGGCGCCGTCCTCTTCCGGGACTTCGCCGTCACCGGCTCCGACACCTTCCGCTCCGTGATGGACGCCCTCTCCGACCGGGTCCTGGAATACGGCGAGCGTTCCTCCCCCCGCACGGAGGTGGAGGAGGGCATCTACACCTCCACCGAGCACCCCGCCGACCAGCACATCCTGCTGCACAACGAGCAGTCCTACACGGACAACTGGCCCCTGCGCATCGTCTTCTGCTGCGAGCGCCCCGCCGACAGCGGCGGCCGGACCCCGCTCGCCGACTCCCGGGCCGTCCTGGCCCGGCTCCGTCCCGAGACCGTCGCGAAGTTCGAGCGGCTCGGCGTGCAGTACGTGCGCAACTACATACCCGGCATCAGCCTGTCCTGGCAGGAGACCTTCCAGACCGACAGCCGGGACGAGGTCGCCGCGTACTGCGAGGCCAACGGCATCACGGTCGAGTGGGTCGACGGCGACCAGCTGCGGACCCGCCAGAGCCGCCCCGCCCTGCGCCACCACCCGGTCACCGGTGAGCGCACCTGGTTCAACCACGCGCTGTTCTTCCACGTCACCTCCCTGCCCGAGGAGGTGAGCGCCGGACTCCGGGCGGCCTTCGGCGACGAGAACGTCCCCTACAACACCTACTACGGCGACGGCACCCCCATCGAGGACGAGACCCTCGCCGAGCTCCGCGCCGCCTATGCCGCCGAGACCACCGGGTTCGACTGGGAGAAGGGTGACGTCATGGTGGTCGAGAACATGATCACCGCCCATGCGCGGGAGCCCTTCGAGGGCCCTCGCCGCATCCTCGCCGCCATGTGCGACCCCGTCGGTTCCGGCCGGGCGGAGGTGGCCGCGTGACCGCGCAGACGACCGGGTCCGCCTTCACCGCCGGCCGGGTGGTGACCGAGGCCGTGCACCCGGAGCCCTTCCTCCTGCGCGTCGAGGCCACCGAACGGGGGATCCGCCTGGACCGCTGGATCCAGGCCAACCGGGCCGCGCTCGACGAGGAACTGCTGCGGCACGGCGCCGTGTTGCTCCGCGGCTTCGCCGTCGACAGCCCTGAGGAGTTCGGTGCCGCGGCCCGCTCCTTCTCGCCCCGACTGCTCGACTACCTGGAGCGGGCCGCGCCCCGCACCGAGATCGCGGACAAGGTCTTCACCTCGACCGAACTCAGCGAAGACCGGTGGATCGCCTTCCACCACGAGATGTCGTACTCCCACAACTGGCCCAGCAGGCTCTACTTCTACGGTGACCGACCGTCACGCACGGGCGGCGCCACCCCCGTGGCCAGTGAGCGGGCGGTCCTGCCGAGGATCCCCGCCGAGCTGAGGGAGAGGTTCCAGCGGCACGGCGTGAGCTACGTCCGCAACTACAGCCCCGACCTCGACATCCCCTGGCAGACCGTCTTCCAGACGACCGACCGGGCGGCGGTGGAGGCGTACTGCCGGGACTCGCACACCGAGTTCAGCTGGGTGGGCCGGGACGGGCTGCGTACCCGGTCCGTCCGCCAGGCCCTCAGCCGTCATCCACGCACCGGCGAGACGGTGTGGTTCAACCACGCCCACATGTGGCACATCTCCACACTCCCCGCGGAGGTGGCGGAGTACCTGCTGGCCGCGTACGGCCCCGAGGGGGTGCCTCGCAACGCCTTCTACGGCGACGGCACTCCGATCGAGGACGAGGCCGTCGAGCTGATCGGAAACCTCTACCAGGAGGCGGCCGTGTCACTGCCTTGGCAGCGCGGCGACGTCCTGATCGTCGACAACTTCCTCGCCACCCACGCCCGCGAGCCCTTCCACGGTGACCGTCGCATCCTCGTCGCCATGTCCGACCTGTACGTGAGCCCGGACCTGCCCCGGGGGGTGGGGTAAACCCGACCGTCAAGTGTCCACCTGCGTCCAGTGATTCGACTGCGTCGCTGAGCTGCAATGGATGACGTGCCGATCAAACCGAGGTTATCCCTGAAGAGCTTCCCGTCCGACGGGATGCACCGACTCGATCGCCGCGTGGTGTGGGCCGGCGGCTGGACGGCCGCCGCCGCCTGGGCCGCGACCTTCCCCTTCTTCTCCTCGCTGGAGACACACCGCGTCTGGGGGACCAGCGCCGCCGCCGGATACGCGACGGCGGCGCTCGCGGCCGGCCTGACGTCCCGCCCGCGCGGACGCGTGGTCTCCCTCGCCCTCGCTCTGACGGGCGCCGTCGTGGTTCCCTTCCTGTATCTGGTCCTGTCGGGCGCCGCGCAGAGCGAAGTGGGCGTCATCGAGCGTTCCGGCACGCTGTGGCTCCAGCACGGCACCCCGTACCTGGCAGACCCGCGGTCGGTCACCGAGTACACCCCCTACCTGCCGGGAATGGCCGTCCTCGGCTTCCCGCGGGCTCTCCTGGGCGACGACGGGTGGGTTCCCCGCCTGTTCGGTGACGCCCGCCTGTGGTGCGCGGTGGCGCTGCTGGTCTGCCTGTGGGCGGCCCGGACGGTGCTCCGCCGGGCCGACGCCGGACGCGTTCACCATGCCCGGTACCGGACCGCCGTCGCCGCGCTGATCGCCTCGCCGGTGATGGCGCTCCCCCTCTGTACCAGCGGTGTGGACCTGCCGCTCACCGGCCTGTGCGTCCTCGCCGTCGCTCTGGCCGCGCGCCGCCGGCCCGCCGCGGCCGGCCTGGTGCTCGCCGCCGCGTGCTCCCTCAAGTGGACCGCCTGGCCGGCCGTCGCGGTCGTCGTGGCGCTGCTGGTCTCCGTGGCGGGCCGGCGAGCCGCCCGCACCTGTGCCGGGGTCGCGGTCCTCGGCACCCTCGCCGTGGTCCTCCCGAGCGCGCTGCTGTCCCCCGGTCCCATGGTCCAGCAGGTCCTGGCCTTCCCCACCGGGGCGGGCGCCGTGGCGACCCCGGCCGAGAGCCCGCTGCCGGGCCACCTCCTCGCCGAGCTGGGGCCGCTCGGCTGGTACGCCGCGGTCGGCCTGTTGCTCTGCGGAGGGGCCGCTGTCGCGGCGTCGCTCCTGCTGCGACCGCCCACCGGTCTGGTGTCCGCCGCCGACCGTCTGGCGCTCGGCCTGTGCGTGGCCTTCCTCTTCGCTCCGGCGGGCCGCTTCGGCTACCTCGCCCTGCCGGTCGTGCTGTTCGTGTGGCCCCGGCTCACCGTAGCGTTCGGCGCCTCCCGGCCCGCACGGACCGTGCTCGCCGCCCGTTCCCCGGAGCGCGTCACCGCGGCCGCCTCGGCGACGGCGGGAGGCCGCCGGTGACCCTCCACCACCGTGCGGTCCTGCGGACACCCGCCGGTCGGCGCGCGGCCGGCCTGGCCGCGGCCCTGGGCTGGGCCGCGGCCCGGATGCCGTTCGTCGAGGACGAGATCGCGGGGCTGCGCGCCTTCGTCCGGCCGGGGGACGTCTGCGTCGACGTCGGGGCCGAGTACGGGCTTTACACATGGGCCCTGGCGCCCCTGGTGGGCCGTACGGGGCGGGTGCACAGCGTGGAGCCCCTTCCCGGTCCTGCCCGCTGGCTCGCCTTCGCCGCCGGCGCACTGGGCTGCGGCAACGTCTCCGTGCACCGCACGGCCCTGGGCGCCCGGCCGGGTCGCGGGCACCTCAGCCTGCCGCGACGCCACGGACTGCCCGTGCACGGACGCGCCTATCTGGACGTGGGCGCCCGCGGGGCGGGCCCGAACTCCGAGTTCCGCACGTCGAGGCCGGTGCGGACCCGCGTCCACACCCTGGACCAGCTCGTGCGCACCGCGGGCATGCGCCGCGTCTCCTTCGTGAAGGCCGACGTCGAAGGGGCCGAGCTGGCGCTCCTCCACGGAGCCGGGGAGACCCTGGACCGCTTCCGTCCGACGTTGCTGCTGGAGATCGAGGACCGGCACCTCGCCAAGTACGGAGCCGACCCCTCCGATGTCGTCCGCCACCTCCGGGAGCGCGGCTACCGCATGCGGCGCTGGCGGCGGGACCACTGGGCCGCCGCCGCGGAGGTCACCCCCGACTGCCGGAACTACCTGTTCACCGTGACCGACTGACCCCGACGAAAGCAGCGACACGTCCCATGGGCACCACGCTGATCATCACCAACGACTTCCCGCCCCGGCAGGGCGGCATCGAGACCTTCGTCCACGCCATGGCCGTGCGCGTCCCGGACCATGACGTGGTCGTGTACACCTCCTCCGAACCGGGAGCCGCGGAGTACGACGCCACCCTGCCGTTCCCCGTCATCCGTGACACCAGCCACATGCTGCTGCCGACCCGGCGCGTCACGGCGCGAGCCCTGCAGATCGCCCGCGAGCACGGCTGCGACCGCGTGTGGTTCGGCGCGGCCGCCCCCCTCGCCGCGATGGCGCCGACGCTGCGCCGCGGGGGCATCCGCCGACTCGTGGCCACCACCCACGGGCACGAGATCTGGTGGGCCCGTAGTCCCGGCGCCCGACAGGTCATGCGGCGCATCGGCGACAACGTCGACGTGGTGACCTATCTCGGTGCGTACACGCGCTCGCGGATAGCCCCCGCGCTGGGTCCCCGGGCCCGGCTGAGCCGCCTCGTTCCCGGTGTCGACACGGACGTGTTCCGGCCGTCCACCGACCCTGAGGCGGCACGCGCCCGGTACGGCCTCAGCGGCCGCAAGGTCATTCTGTGCGTGTCCCGTCTGGTGGCCCGCAAGGGACAGGACACGCTCATCCGGGCACTGCCCCTCATCCAGCAGGCCGTGCCCGAGGCGGCCCTCCTCCTGGTCGGTGCCGGCCCGGACGAACAGCGGCTGCGCCGGCTCGCGCGGAGCTGCCCGGACGGCTCGGTGGTCTTCGCCGGCGGCAAGGAGCACGCCCAGACCGTTCCCTATTACGCGGCCGCCGACGTCTTCGCCATGCCGTGCCGCACGCGGAAGGCGGGCCTGGAGGCCGAAGGACTCGGGATCGTCTTCCTGGAAGCCGCGGCGAGCGGCCTGCCGGTCGTGGTGGGGGACTCGGGCGGCGCCCCGGACACCGTCCTCGACGGCGAGACCGGGCACGTGGTCGACGGCCGGAGCCTCCGGGAGGTGGCGCGGACCATAACGACGCTCCTGCGGTCCCCCGACCGCTCCACGATGGGCACGGCCGGCCGCCGGTGGGCCGAGAAGCAATGGACCTGGGACGCCTCGGCCGCCCATCTGGTGAGTCTGCTCGACTCCGCCTGAACCGCGACTCCCGCGCGCGAGGTTCCCGCCCCCCCTCTCCCCCAGGAAGGACCCAGTGACCGACATGTCCCTGCTCACCGACATCCACCTGCCCGCGGTCCAGCTCGTCTCCGTCACGAAGGGCTACCCCGGAGCACCCGCCGACGCCCCGGTCCTGAACGACGTGACCCTGGGCTTTCCCGAGCGCGCCATGACCGCGGTGATGGGCCCCTCCGGGTCCGGCAAGACGACCCTGCTGCACTGCGCCGCCGGCCTCGACCGGCCCGACAGCGGGCGGGTGTACCTGGGAGACACCGATCTGACGGAATGCGACGAGGACGCGATGACGCAGCTCCGACGCGGCCGGATCGGATTCGTCTTCCAGCAGTTCAACCTGCTCCCCATGCTCACCGCGTACGAGAACGTCGCGCTGCCGCTGCGGCTGCGGGGCCTCCGGGTCGGCGGATCCGCCGTCCGGGAGGCGCTGCGCCGCGTCGGCCTGGAGGACCGCGCCGACCATCTGCCCGCGCAGCTCTCCGGCGGGCAGCAGCAGCGCGTCGCCATCGCCAGGACGCTCATGGGGGAGCCCGAGATCGTCTACGCGGACGAGCCCACCGGTTCCCTCGACCGTGCGAGCGGCCGGCAGGTGATGCGGCTGTTGCGGGATCTCGTGGACGTGGAGGGCCGGACCGTCGTCGTCGTCACTCACGATCCGGTGGCGGCCGCGGTCGCGGACCGGGTCGTCTTCCTCGTCGACGGGGGCATCCGCGGCATGGTCGAGGAGCCCACCCCCGAGAAGGTCGCCGCCCGCCTCAGCACCTGGGAGGCATGAGGCGGGCGTCCTCCGTCGGGCCCCTCGCCGCCCGTCATGGTGTGTACGCGGCGAGGCGCCTGCGGGCTTCTTCCATGGTCGACACGGGCCGGTTGAAGGCCAGGCGGACGAGGTGATCGCCCTTCTCCCCCGCCCCGGAGAAGAAGTACTGCCCGGGAGTGAGGAGGACGCCCGCCTCCCGGGCCGTCCGGAAGGCGAACCGCTCACCGTCCTCCGGGGTCAGCGGGCCGATGTCGGCCAGGACGTAACAACCGCCCTCGGGGGCCTGGCAGTGGGCCCCCATCTCCTGGAGGGCGGACACGGCGAGGCGGCGCTGGACGGAGAGGTCGTCGCGCGGTGCCCAGAACCCCGGCGCGGCAGCCGCGGTCGCCACGGCCTGCTGGAGGGGCGTGGCCGCCATTCCCGCGACGGCCACGTGCATCTCCCGCAGGGCGGAGGTCAGCCGCGCGGGGGCCTTCAGGTACCCCAGGCGCCATCCGCTGACGGCATGGCTCTTGGAGAGGCTGCGGATCACCACGGTCCGCTCGGCGAGCTCGGGCGTCCCGGCGGCCGAGAGGTGGACGTTCCCGTCGAAGACGAAATCGGCGTAGACCTCGTCGGCGATCACGGCCACGTTCCACCGCTCGCACAGCTCCGCGATCTCCAGCAGCTCCTCCTCGCTCATCACGTGGCCGGTCGGATTGCCGGGGCTGTTGATCAGGATCGCGCGGGTCCTCGGCCCGAACGCGGCGGCCAGGGCGGCGGGATCCGCTCGCCAGTGCGGCCCGGTGACCGGCACGTGCCGCGGGACGGCGCCGGCCATCGCCACCGCGCTGAGGAAGTTCTCGTAGCCGGGGTCGAGGAGGATCACCTCGTCGCCCGGGTCCACCAGGGTCAGCATCGCCACGGCGAGCGCCTCCGTGGCGCCGGCGGTGACGGTGATCTCGGTGTCCGGATCCGCACCCACATGGGACGCGATCGACTCCCGGAGCCGCGGGTCCCCGTGGGGCAGACCGTACTGGTTGGTTCCGTCGCGCAGTGCCCGGCAGGCGGCCTCGATCAGTTCGGGGGGCGTGTCCGGCGCCGCCGGAGTCCCCACCGCCAGGTCGATCGCGGAGTACTTGGCTCCTTCGGCCAGCAGCCCGAACAACCGGCCGCGGGGGAACCCGGCCAGCCGTGCGGAGACGAGTTCGGTCCGCACGGCCTCCCTCGTACTCACAGGGCTGCCCGGATCGCCGCGCCCACGCTCTTGGTGCCCAGGGTCCCCCCGAGGTCCGGGGTGGTGCGGCCGGCCTCGATCACTTCGTCGACCGCACGCCGCACGGCGTCGGCCGCCGCCGCGTGGCCGAGGCGCTCCAACATCAGCGCGGCGCTGAGGATCGCGCCGATCGGGTTGGCCACGCCCTGCCCCGCGATGTCCGGCGCCGTCCCGTGGACCGGCTCGTACAGGCCGAAGCCTGTGTCGCCGTTGATGTTGGCGGATACGGAGGTGCCGAGGCCGCCCGCGAGCTGCGAGGTGAGGTCGCTGAGGATGTCGCCGTGCGAGTTGTTGGCGACGATCACGTCGTAACGGGTCGGGTCCTCCACCAGCTTCATCACGGCGGCGTCGACGTAGAGGTGGGAGGTCTCGATGTGCGGGTGCCGCTCGGCCGCCTCCCGCCAGTGCCGCTGCCACAGCCGGCCGCCGAACCGCACCGCGTTCGACTTGTCGACCATGCACACGGCACGCCGGGCGATGGAGAAGGCGTAGTCGATGATCCGCGAGACCCCGTGGTGGGTGTTGATCTCCGCGTCCATCGTCATCTCATAGGGGGTCTCCGCGCGCAGCACCCCGCCCACCCCGGCGTACAGGCCCTCGGTGTTCTCCCGTACGACCACGCAGTCGAGCGCCCGCCGGGTCTCGTCGCGCAGGGGACTCAGACGGTCGTTGAGCAGCTTCGCCGGCCGGTAGTTCACGTACAGGTCGAGGTCGAAGCGCAGGCGCAGCAGGACGCTGCGGGCGTAGTCGGTGTGGGCCAGGCGGGCGTCGCCGACCGCCCCCAGCAGGACCCCGTCGGTCTTCCGGATGCGATCGAAGTCCGCGTCGCTGAGCGCCGTGCCCTGCGCGAGGTACGTCTCCGCGTTGACGTGGTCGAACGGGTCGAACCCGATACCGAGGTCCAGCGCCTCCAGGGTCTCCAGCGCCTGCTCGACGACCTCTGGACCGATCCCGTCGCCCGGGATGACAGCGATGGTGGTCACATTCTCTCCTTGGCTCTGCGGCCGGACGGCCTGGTGTTCACAGGGCGACGGTGTCGGTCCGGGGCAGCCAGGCCGGCCGGGTCTCCTCGTAGGCGGACACGGCTCCCTCGCGGCCGAGGGTCACCGCGATGTCGTCGTAGCCGTTGAGCAGCAGCCACCGGGCGCGGGGGTCCACTTCGAAGGAGTGGCTCCGCCCCGCGGCACGCAGCTCGCACGCCTCCAGGTCGACGGTGATCGCGAACTCCGGATCCGCTTCCACCGCCGAGGCGAGGCCCGAGACGACCTCTTCGGCCAGTTCGACGGCGAGCAGGCCGTTCTTGAAGGCGTTGCGCCGGAAGATGTCTCCGAAGCTGCTGGCCACGACCACCGAGAAGCCCCAGTCCCGCAGGGCCCACACCGCGTGCTCACGGGAACTTCCCGTACCGAAGTTGTGCGCCGCCACCAGCACGGTGGCGTCCTGGCGCAGGGGGTCGTTGAGGGGGAAGCCGGGCTCCTCGCGCCACTTGGCGAAGAGGGTGTCCTCGAAGCCGCTCTTGGTGAGCCGCTTGCAGAACTCGGCGGGGATGATCTGGTCGGTGTCGACGTCGTTGCGCCGCAACGAGATGGCCCGGCCGGTGTGCAGGGTCAGTGGTTCCATGTCGGGGAGGCTCCAGCTTCGGTGCGGCGGGGAAGGCTGCTCGGCGCGGTCAGCCGGCCGGTCACGGCGGTGGCCGCCGCGACCTCGGGAGAGACGAGGTGCGTCCGTGCCTGTGCGCCCTGCCGCCCCTCGTAGTTGCGGTTGGAGGTGGACGCGCAGCGTTTGGCCCCGATGAGCCGGTCCGCGTTCATGCCGAGGCACATCGAGCAGCCGGAGAGCCGCCACTGCGCGCCGGCCGCGGTGAACACCTCGTGCAGCCCCTCCTCCTCGGCCTGTCGGCGGACGTCCATCGAGCCGGGGACGACGAGCATCTCCACGCCGTCCGCGACCTTCCGGCCGCGCAGCACCTCGGCGGCCGCCCGCATGTCCTCCATGCGCCCGTTGGTGCAGGAGCCGATGAACACCGTGTCGACCTCGACGGTGTCCATGCGGGTGCCCGGCACCAGCCCCATGTAGTCCAGAGCACGCTCGGCGGCCGCCCGCTGCACCGGGTCGGTGAAGGCGTCCGGCTCGGGCACCGTGTCCTTCAGGGCCACCGCCTGGCCGGGATTGGTGCCCCACGTGACGAACGGGGAGAGGTCGGTGACGTCGAGGGTGACCGTGCGGTCGAAGCGCGCGCCGGGGTCGGTACGGAGCGTCCTCCAGGAAGCGACGGCCTCCTCCCACAGCGCGCCGCCGGGTGAGGCCGGCAGCCCTTCCAGATACGCGAAGGTGACCTCGTCGGGTGCGATCATCCCGGCCCGCGCGCCCGCCTCGATGCTCATGTTGCACATGGTCATCCGGCCCTCCATCGACAGCCCGGCGAGAGGCGCGCCCCGGTACTCGATGATGTGGCCGTGCGCGCCGTTGGCGCCGATCCGGGCGATGAGGGCGAGGATCAGGTCCTTGGCCCCGACATCCGCCGGGAGTTCGCCGGTGAACTCCACCGCCATGGTCTTCGGTCGCCCGAGCGGAAGCGTCTGGGTGGCGAGCACGTGCTCCACGTCGCTGGTCCCGACGCCGAACGCCAGCGCGCCGAAGGCACCGTGCGTCGAGGTGTGGCTGTCTCCGCAGACGACCGACATGCCGGGCTGCACGAAACCGTACTGAGGTCCGACGACATGCACGATGCCCTGCTGCCGCTCGCCGAAGCGGAACAGCCGGACGCCCGCCTCGGCGCAGTTCTCGCGCAGCTGCTCGACCTGCTTCCTGCCCAGCGTGTCGGAGATGACCAGCGAGTTCGTGGGAACGTTGTGGTCCTCCAGGGCCAGCGTCAGTTCGGGACGTCTGACCTTCCGTCCGGCCGTCCTGAGGCCGTCGAACGCCTGCGGGGAGCTGGCCTCGTGGATGAGGTGGAGGTCGATGTAGAGCAGGTCGGGCTCGTCGGGGGCGGACTGCACCACCTTGCTGTCCCAGACCTTCTCGATCAGCGTCCTGGGCCGCCCGGTCACGCCACGACCTCCGTCGGCCGTTCGGCGGCGAGGATGACCCGCAGGTCGTCGAGGCTGGTGCACTCGCCGTTCGTCCGGTTCGCGATGTACGTCTCGTACATCGCTTCGACGAATGCGTCGTCCATCTCCATCCGGAGCTCCTCCAGCAGGTGGCGCAGCACCGTCCGTCCCGAGTGGCGACCGACGAGGATGGACCGCTCCCGGCCGAAGTCGGCGGGCTGGACGTACTCGTAGGTGATCGGGTCGCGCAGCATGCCCGCCTGGTGGATGCCCGCCTGGGTGGCGAAGGCGTTCACCCCGAAGACGGCCTTGTTGCGGACCGGCTCCAGGCCGATGGTCCGGCACAGCAGCTCGTACACCTCGTACAGGCCCTTGGTGGTGGCCGTGGTGAAGACGCCGAGCTCCTCGCCCTTGTAGGTGAGCACGGCGAGCAGTTCCTCAAGGGCGGTGTTGCCCGCGCGCTCCCCGACGCCGGCGACGGTGGCCTGGACCTCGTCGGCGCCCGCGCGGACTCCGGCCAGCGCGTTGGCGAGCGAGAGTCCGAGGTCCTCGTGGCAGTGGACGCCGAGCGTGATCCCGGAGCCTATCCAGCTCCGGACCCGGCCGATCTGGGCGCCGTACTCCTCGGGGAGCAGGCAGCCGGTGGTGTCCGCGAGCGCCACGCAGTCGGCGCCGGCTTCGACGGACGCCTCGATCAGCGGGCGCAGCAGGGCGTCCGATCCGCGTGAGGCGTCCTCGATGCCGAGCGTGACGTGGTGGGCTCCGAGCGACTTCGCGTAGCTGATGGCGTCGATGACCTCGGCCTGCGCCTCGGCCTGGCTGATGCCACGCTTGTACTTGAGGTGGGTCTCGCTGCCGGTGGCCATGATCTGCAGGTGGTGGTTCTCCCGCCCGCCCGCCTCCACCGCGAGACGGACGTCCTCGCGGACGGCACGGTTGAGCGTGGCGATACGGGCCGTGGTGACCGCCCCCGCGATCAGCTTCGTCGCCTCGAAATCGCTCTTGGACGAGCTCGGGAAACCGGTCTCGATGACGTCGACGCCCAGCGACTCGATGGCCAGGGCGAGTTCCACCTTCTGATCCGGGCGCATCGCATTACCCGGAGCCTGTTCTCCGTCGCGCAGCGTGGTGTCGAATACGGAAACACGACGCGACTGGTTCTTCCTGGACAAATTCGGACTCCTCTGTCGATTCACGTTTCGTAGGTGGAAGAAGAATCTGCCTGACGGTCAGTCCTGCCATTCACGTGAAGCACCGGGGCGGGGCGCGAGAGCGACGGGAAGACTGCTCATCCCCGAAAGAAAGTTGGAGTAGATCCTCTTTTCCTCACCGGTTTGCTCGATGTGCCCGACGAAGGTGCGCAGTCCGTCGAGCATCGCGCCGATCTCCACCCTGCCGAGATATGCCCCCAGACAGAAGTGAGGGCCGTATCCGAGCGTCAGGTGCTTGTTCGGGCTGCGGAGGAGGTCGAACCGCTGCGGTTCGTCGAAGACGCTCTCGTCCCGGTTCGCGGCGCACAGCCAGAGCGTGACCAGGTCGCCGGCGGCGATGGTGCGGTCATGCAGCGTCACCTCCTCCGTGGCGACACGGCCGAAGTGCAGGGTGGGCGTCGTCCAGCGCAGGACCTCTTCGGTGGCTTCCTTCAGCGGCGCCCCGCCCGTGGCGAGCGCGTCCCACTGTTCCGGATCGTGGGCCAGGGTCCGGACCGCGCCGATCATCGAGAGGCGGCTGGTCTCGTCGCCGCCCATGATGAGGCTGTAGCAGTTGAGGACGATGTCGTCGTCGTCGAGGAGTTCAGTGCCGACGGGCTCGGTCGCCAGCAAGCTGATGACGTCATCGCCCGGACGCCTGCGCCGCTCCTGGACCAGGTCGTGGAAGTAGAGCAGCAGCTCGCTCCGGGCCAGACGGTCCTCGTCGGCTTCGGGCTGCTCGTAGTCGGAGGCCAGGGCCGACTTGGTCAGGGTGAGGATGTGCTCCCGGTCGGACTCGGGGACGGCCAGCAGGTCGCAGATGGTGGCCAGCGGGACGTGCGAGGCGATGTCCTGGGCGAAGTCGCAGTGTCCGCTCTCCAGCGCCTCCAGCAGGAGTCGGCGGGTGGTACGGCGAACCTGCCGGACGACGCCTTCGAGGGCTCGCGGCGAGAACGCCTTGAGCAGCAGGGTGCGCAGGGCGGTGTGCCGCTCCCCGTCCGTCACGGCCAGCATGCGGCCGGCACCGCTGTCCCCGCCGTGCAGCATGGTGGCGAGCACGTTGCCGCGCTCCGAGGTGAAGCGGGTGCTGTCCCGGAGCACGCCGGAGACGTCACGGTGACGGGTCAGCACCCAGAAGCCCGGGGTGTCCGCCGTGCCGGGGTGCCAGTGCACCGGGTCGTCCCGGCGGAGATCCGCCCAGACCTTCTCCAGCCCGCCCGCGGGCAGGTGGGTGAGGGGGGAGGTCAGGTCCGGGACCGTGCGGATGGATGGGGTCATGGGAGGGCCGGATCCTTCCCGGGCTCGGGAGACGTGGTCATGAGGAGGAGGCGCTCTCCTGGTCCCCGAGGCTCCGGGGCCGCATGTCGGTCCAGTGTTCTTCGACGTAGGCCAGGCAGGACCGGCGGTCGGCCTCTCCGTGGACCACCTCCCAGCCTTCGGGCACCTCCGCGAACACGGGCCACAGCGAGTGCTGGCCCTCTGCGTTGACCAGCACCCGGAAGGAGGCGTCGTCGTTGTCGAAGGGGTTGCTCATGGGGATCCCTCTCAGTGGCCGGAACGGGGTGCCGCGCCGGACAGCAGGCCGCTTCCGGGAAGCGCTTCGGCGCGGTCGCTGCCCACCTGCGCGATGCGGTTGGCTTCGTCGACGAAGACCACCCTGGGCTCCAGGGCCTTGACCTCGTCGTCCGTGTACGCGCCGTAGGCGATGACGATCACCAGGTCGCCGGGGCTGATGAGACGGGCCGCGGCACCGTTGATTCCGACGATTCCGGAGCCCCGCGGGCCGGAAATGAGATACGTGGTGAGCCGAGCGCCGTTATTGATGTCGACGATATCGACCCGCTCGCCCGGGAGAAGACCCGCGGCATCCAGGAGATCCTCGTCGAGCGTGAGGGAACCGACATAATGCAGGTCCGCCTGAGTGACCGTGGCACGGTGAATCTTCGATTTCATCATGGTTCGCAGCATTACGCTCCCACCCTGGTGGCCGCCGAGGCCGACCATGAACCCCTGTTCAGGACACTTTTCGTACGGCCACCCGCACCGGTAAGGTAGGGGAAACCGTAAGAGCCATATCGTTGAACGAACTCCCGGCCATGGGCAAGGAGTTGCCTGAGGAGGAAATACCGCAGGCGACGAGAGGCATTCGCCTGTAGGGCACGCGACGTGCTTCAGGCTCGGGCGGACCGGACTTCGGATCCGCTGCGCGGAGCGGCGAGTTCGCGGGAGCGGACGTCCCGCTCCCGGTCGCGGAACGGCTCCACCGGCACGGCCGCCCCGGTCGCCGGCCCTGGGCGAGGGGGGCGTGACCTCGTCCGTGGCGACGCGTCGGCGCCGTGCGTGCCGAACGGACCAGCGGACCGGGTCGCAGGAGGCGCGGTGCCTCGGCGCGTCGCTGTCAGGCGTTGATCACGGGGATGACGGTCGAGCCGTACGCGTCGATGGTGCCCTCGTGGTTGTCGTGCATGTCGTAGACGGCGAACTGGTCCACGCCGAGGTCCTTGAGGTGGCGGAGCTTGTCGATGTGGGCCTCGGCCGGACCGAGGAGGCAGAAGCGGTCGACGATCTCGTCGGGGACGAACTCGGTGTCGGGGTTTCCGGCGCGGCCGTGGTGGGCACGCCGTGTCCTGTGGACCAAGGACCGGTTCGAGGCGACCGCCGTAACCGGGAACATCGTGGCAGGCGAGTTGGAGACCTCCGACGGGACCTACGAATCCGTACGCGGTTACGACCTGCTCACCGGCACCGAGCGCTGGCGCGGAGAGGACCGTCTCAACCTCGACGTCACGCCCGCCGGGCCGCGCCTCCTCCTCGTCCAGGCACAGAACAAGGACGACTACCGCGTACATATCCAGCAGTTCCTCGATCCCGCGACCGGCACGGTGAAGCACGAGGCTCCGGAGGACATCGCCGGCTCCCGCTGTGACCATGATGGGCAGAACACCGTTGTCTGCTCCTGGAACCAGGGAAACCTGTACAAGGTCTGGGCCTTCAACGACCGCACCGCCTCCCTGCTGTGGCAGCTGCCGAACCAGACTGCCAACCGCATCGCGCCGCGGGTAACAGCCGTCTGGAACGGACGGGTCTACGGCAAGACGGAGAACGGCCCCCTCGCTCTGGACTCACGGACCGGAGCGGACCTGCCGACCCGCCCGGGTGTCGCCCCCTTCCTCGTCAACGGGTACACCGGACTCGCCCTGTCCCCGGAAGATGACCTGACCGCGTACCCGGCCGTTGGGTAACCGGGATGCTGCCCGGTCGACGACCCCGGCTGAGGGTGGCCGCCGCCGCACAGAGCCGGGCATCGGATGAGAGCTGCCGGCAAGGCCGCATGCCGTGCCCACCGCTCCGCCTTTGCTGAAGTTCCTTGGCGGGCTCCCCAATTGGGGAGCCCGCAGGCCTGTCCGGTCTACGTAACCTGGGGTTGGTGAGTGCGCTGGAGCCGTCCTTCTACGTCCTCGGAAAACCTCGCCCATGGGTGCGTTGTCGCTGGCAGGATGAGACGCCATGACAAACGTCTTGATCAAGGATCTACGGGAAATCTCGAAGGGCTTCTCCGAAAAGCTGGAGGAGTGGCCCCACATCCCGTGTCCCACGTGCGTCCGAGGGGTCCTGCGCCCGGTCGCCGACTCCTTCGTCGATGAAGAGACGGTCACCAGTAAGTCCTGGCACGGCCACGAGGCCTGGGATCCCGATTGGATTCAGGGCGACTTCCTGTCGCATCCTCACCTGCCCGAACCCAACCTGTGACCGTGTGCGCGTCGTCGGGGACAGCAGGCTCCGATGGACAGGCGAGTGGAGCGAGGAACAGTACGAGGTGCACTTGACCCCCACCATGTTCTTCCCGCCGCTGCCCCTGATCCAGAGCCGCAGCCTCTGCCCCAAGGAGGTAGGCGATCGGGTGGATATCGCAGGAAAGATCCTTTGGCTCGACCCCAGCTCTGCTGCGAACCGGATCCGGTCGGCCGTCGAGGCCCTGATGGACGAGCACGGAATCATCCGATACAAGCCCGGCCGCAGGGGGCGCCCTCCAGAATCAGCCTCGACGAACGAATCTCTACGTTCAAGGTAGCGCTACCTCAGCACTCGGAAGCCGCCGGCATGCTCTTGGCCGTGAAGTGGATCGGGAACGTGGGCAGCCACGAGGGCGTTCTCCGCGTCCCTGACGTCCTGGAGGGAGTCGAGTTTCTGGACCATGCCCTGTCACTGATCTGCGACACCAACCACGATGACATCAAGAAGAGGGCAGCCGACGTAACTGCACGACGGGGACGACCCAGCAGCTGAACCATCACCGCCTCATCATGACCATGGACGCGGGCCAGCCGGGACAGGTCAGGTTGCTCTGATTCCTCAGGCAACTCAAAAACGGGGCGGGCTCGGCAAGGCTACGGTCCACGGCCGACCTCCTCTACTGGGTGGCCGGCCGGACAGGCTCCAGAGGGCGAGACTCTCCCTGGGCTGGATGCGGCGGGCCGGGCTCAGGAATCATCAGTGCGCCAGTTTGAGGCGTGCCGTCTCTACGGCATGAGAGGCGGCTTCGATCAGCCCGAGTTCACCGGCGAGGATCCGCGCCTGCCTGCGCAGGCACGGCATCGCGGCGACGATTCCCGAGCGGGTCGACCAGATCAACGGACGCCTCCGCCGCGGCGAGACGCTCTGCCAACTCGACAAGGCCGCCTACCGCCGCCGCAACGTCGTCGAACGCTGCTTCGGCCGGCTCAAACAGAACCGGGCCCTGGCCACCCGCTACGACAAACGAGCCGTCCACTACCAGGCCATGGTCACCCTCGCCTGCCCTCGACTCCGGCTCCCATGACTTTCCGGACAGGACCTAGGAACCTCCCGCCCTGAGGCGATCGGAGAGCTGGGCGATCCAGGCGCTGGGCGCGAACGGCGCCGGGGGATCGACCTCCATGCCGAGCTCAGCCAGGGCGACGGCGTACTCCGCCTCGTCCAGGCCCAGGCTGCTGAGCTCCCGCAGCTCGCCGACCGCACGTGCGACGAGTTGGGCGTCCGTCTGGGTGGCGTAGTCGCGCATGGCACTGTCGTGGTCCGGGAACTCGTCCGGCATGTCCTGTGAGAACCAGCCGCCGAACAGCTGGGACAACTCCGGGAAGCGGGCGTGCCATTCCCAGTGGGTGCGCGGCGGGCACGGTGGGGGGACCGCGCCGTCCTCGATGCTCCGCTTCAGGTGATCGGCGACTCTTTCGAGCCAGTCCCGAATCTCGGCGTCGGGCAGACCGACGTCCGGCACCGGATAGAACTCGCCCAGGCGACGGCGGAGTCGGCCGGGCGGGTTGTCGGCGTACTCACGGATCTGCTGTTCGGCGACTGCAACAGCCCAGGGACGGGTGTGCCAGGTGTGACGCAGATACGCCTCCAGAGCCGCGTCCGGACCGCCCTCCTCGCCTTCCCCGTCTGCCGTCCGGCCGAGGTACGCACGGATCACCTGGTCCAACTCGCCGAACTGGCGGTCGAATTCGAATGGTTTCAAAGACACGGTGACGAGCCCCCAGGGTGGTTCGGGCGGTATTCGGCAAGAGAGGCGAAGCCGGCATCGGACAGGTGCTAGAGGTAGACCGGGAAGCTCGTATACACGACGAAGCCGTTCCGACTGGCGGGCTCACGTCTGAGTACGACCCGCGCCGCCCGTACCTCCACTGGCCCGCGACCCGCGAGAACCATGGCCTGCAACGCGACCGTCCCCACCGGCTCGGGCCTGGACGGCCACGCCGCCTCGATGGTCAGCCGGGGCCGTGTCCCCTGCGCGAGCCAGCGGTGCACGACCTGCTCATTACGGGTCACCACCTGCTGGGTGGCCCATTGCGCGGTCTCCCTGTCCGAGTAGGTGGCGGCTCTGTTCCGGACGGGCGGCGCCGGCGCTTCCCCGCCCGCGTCGACGGAACGTGACAGCGAAGGGATTTCAGGCATCCTCGAACCTCCAGGTGATAAGGAGCCGGTCCCGGGTCACCCCGATCAGGCAGACGTCGTAGAGAACACTCGCCAGCGAGTTGTAATGAAAACCGCCGGCGAAGTAATCCGCCGCGTCGCCGTCCTCTGCGTGACCGTGATTGGTGAAGAATTCAGCTCCCCCGCCCACGGCATCAAGAATGCCCCGAATGCAGGTGTCCCGCATTTCGTCAGGTTCTCGGAGTGATGCTTCGGGACCGCTGTAGAAGGAGCCGACCGCAAGCAGCCTCATCAACTCCTCGGCACCGGTCCGGGAAACGCCGAGCACGCTGCCGTGCAGGTCATCCGCGCTGATGTCACCGAACAATCCGGAAGGATCGACCCCCACCCCGTCCCGGCCCTTCGGACCGCCACGGATCTCCGCCAGCACGTCTTCGGCCCAGTCCTCGTGAACCCGCCTCGACAGGCTCAGGAACACATGCCGCTCATCAATGAGGCGACGTGCGCACTCAGGCAGCTCACCACTGCTCACAGGCACCTACTCACCGGCCAGTAGTCACTAAGGTTGAGGCATCGAAGTGTAGACGACGTACGGCGGATCGATTCCGTTTTTGTACTTGAGAACGACCTTGACCTTATAGGTGTCCGTGGCTGCGGTCGAACCGGCGGGAATGGTCCGTCCCGTCACATAATCGAATTCGACTGGATCCAGCTGAAGCATGGAGTTGTCCGTCCGAGGCCGGGACAGCCAGTTCTCGATCTTCTCCGGATTGTTCACACCCAGGTTCTTCTTGCCCATGTTCTCCGGCCTGTTGGAAGGGCCGATCTCGTCCATCGCATCCTGGGTCGCCTTCTGCGCGATGGCAAGATCGGGAAAGGTCGACGCCGCGGTGATGCCAGGCTGGTCACGGAGTCGACTGAGAAGCTGGGCTTCCGACTGCCCGACATGCTTGTCGATGACGTGGCTGCCGTGCACCCCTTCCTGGTTCGCAAGGTCGACCGTGTAGAAGTGATTCTCCTTGTCCTCTCCCGGAACCGTGTAGTGAGGCTGCTGCTTGAATTCGTTGAGCGCCCGGCCTCCGAACCCCTCCGCCCGCGCCTCCTCCGCCTCGTACGTCGGAACGCCGTCATACGCGTCGTCCAGCGCCGGCATCAGTTTGTTCAGCCCTTCGCCAAGGGACTGAACGGCGGTGTTGTAGGCGTCGACGCCGGCATCGAGGCGTGCCGTGTCGAGGTTGGCGATGAATTCCACCGCGTACTCGAACGGGCCGCCACCCAGACTCAGCAGATCCCAGAGGTCCTTGACCTCGAAGACCTTCTTCGCGGCATCGATGTACACCTGCTCGATGACGGACCGGACCTTCTCGACCTCCTTGCCGAACCCCTCGGTGGCCGTGGCCAGTTCGCCGGCCGTGTCCATCAGCACCTCGATGGCCGGCTTCTTCAGGTCCCCGCGGCCCCATTTGTATCCGTTGCGGTTCTGCCCCCAGGCCGTCGTCCCCCAGATGCTGCTGCAGAACTGCTTCATCGCGTCCTGCCACTCACTGTGCCCCGACTTCGGCGTGATGTACGAAATCACCGCGTCGAATTCGTCGGCCGCCTTCTTCGCCTCCCCTTTCGCCTCACGCCAGACAGCAGCGAGCTTCGGCAGTTCGAGGTCGTTCCCGCCAGGGGTGATGTCCGCGACCTTGCCGTGTCGCAGCGCGTACTTGAGTACCGGCCGCAGGGTGGCCTCACCCACCGCGCCCAGCGCCCCGATCACGTTGTTGATGATGTCGTGGCCAAAGCCCAACTCCTCGGGCGGATTCCCCCAACCGAGCTCGGGCACCGGGTTGTAACCCTTGCCCGTGATCACCGAGGGCAGCGGCTTCGTCGGCGGCGGACCGGGAGTGGGATGTGCTCGGTACTCGGCACCCACATAGAAGTTGGCCGTCATGGTCAGGCCGACCGCGGCGCCGCCGACCCCGTCGCCCACTCTGTCCCACACCTCGAAGAACCGCTTGGCGACCTTGGCATACGCGGCCGCGAACACCTCGGGCCCGGTGCCGCAGCCACCGGAGTGCTCGTACGACTCCATCTGCGCGAGGAGCGTGCCGGCCCTCAACCGGAAGTCGATCTGGCTGTTGCGCAGTTGATAGGAGACATAGTGCAGATGCCCGGGCTGGACATCGAACCCTCCCCCGGAGTCCGGCGGCGCCGACTTGAGCAGCCTGACTTCCTCTTCGCGAGCCCGCCGGGCCGACCCGGTGTCGTGCTGGGAGATGTCGAAGCCGTCCGGGTCCGTCAAGGGGCCCGGTGAGGGTTGCGGGGTCGGCGCCGGGCCACCAGTGGCGGGCGGCGTGGTGGGTGCGGGCGGCGTGGCCGAAGGCGATGGTTGCGAAGTGGGTGTCGGCGACGGTGACGGCGCTGCGGAGGGGCTGCCTGACGTGGACGGTGCGGGAGTGGCCATCAGCTCACCCCCCAGCCCCGGAGCACCGCCTTGTGCGCCGCCGCATAGTTGATGTGGCCGCTGACCACGACCTCATGCAGCCAAGCCTGGAGGGCTTCCAGGTCCTGTGCGGACAGATCCCACTTGTCGAGTTCGCCGACAAAGGTGTCCCGCGCCTCGCCCTCCCAGGTCAGGACCACCTTCTCCACCCGTTCGTACAGTGCCCCCAGCGCTTGGTTGAGACCTCGCAGAATGCTCTCCAGCTCGCTGGAAAGATTCCTCAGTGTCGCGAAGTCGACGGCTATGTGGTCGTCCGCTGCCGACAGCATGAGTCCCCCTGCTCTGCCTCGTTCTCAGTGACTGCTACAGATCGTGGATACGGCTGTGCGTCCGCGGGGCCGCCCCGTCGGAGTTCGGCGTGGACAGCTTGTCGACCTCGGCCCGCACGTCCACGGACGACTGGACCTGACGCATCCGCACCATGATCTCCAGGTCCTGCTCCGAAAAGCCGTCGCGGCTCAGTCGCACCGCCTGCTCGAGCCGATGGAGGATCAGCCTGATGCGCACGGCGTCCTCCGCGGCACCCCGATGCAGGTCCCGATAGGCCGCTGCCGTCGACCCCTGCCACTTCGCCTCGATGCCGTCGACGACCCTGTCCATGCGCTCGACCTGCTGATCGAGAAAGGTCTGCATGCCATTGAGATCGTTGGCGAGCTTGGTCAGCTTGTCCTCTTCGAACCTGAGTGAAGGCTGCTCCACCACTCCCCCGTAGGTGTCACCATGTCACTTCACGCACCTCGTAGGGCGCTTGGGCACACTAGCAAGCCACACACCCTCATCCGCAGGTGCAAAGCAATCAGAACGACATGCACAGTGACACGCGCTCAGTCCGTACGCTCCGTCACCGCGCACAGAAACGACGAAACCCCAGGAACGAACGACAGCTCGCCCTGCTCGGCCGCCTCGCGAACGGCAAGGAGGCCGAGGAGCCCTGGGACCCTGGTGAGTGCCGCCCCCTAGTAGTACTTCGTCAGGTTCTCAGTCGGGTGCTGTCGCGGGGCAGGCGACGACCGCAGGTGGTGCAGGTACCGGTCCAGCACTGCAGCAGGCCCTGAAGGGCGTCGAGGACCCGGTAGAGGGTCAGGCCGGCGTCTGGGCTTTGGGGTCGAGCCGCCGCAGGGTGAGGAAGGCCTGGGCGGTACGGCAGGCTTCCTTCGACCGTCCGGCATCAGACCCCGCGGATAACACCCGCCCCACCGCCGCTGATCCCGCCGCGGCAGCAAAGCGAACACATCGGCAACGCACTCCGCCGCCTCGCCCCGGAGCCGTTCCACCTCCCCCGACCCCATAGCCCGAAGATGCCCACCACCAGGCAAGATCGCCCGACGTGACGAAGCGCTACTAGGCCCAAGCGGTCGCGTCGTAGACGCCGCAGTGGGGGTCGTCCGCGTCAGGGACGCGCAGGGCCTCCAGGCTCTCCGGCGCGTCGGGGTTGAGGAGCGCGATGAGCTTGGTGGAGGCCCACCAGCCCACGGGGCGCCTTTCCTCGGACTCGGAGTCGGTCGTACCGACGTCGATGCCGATCGTGCCCCGCTCGGGCAACGCGAGGTAGAGGCGGACCACCCCTCGGTCCCGCATGTCGAAGCCGACGAGGCGGTAGAGGCCCGGGGCGACGGTAACTGCGGGATCATGCCAGTACGGGTCGCCGACGAGGTCGGCCACCACGTAGTCCAGGGCGTCGTCCGAGGTGACCTCCACTTCGGCGGGAAGAACACCGGCCGCCGTCAGCGTGTCGAGGTCCAGTACGTCCACCTCGGTGCTGTCCGCCGCCCAGCGGGCCGCGTCGCGCAGCGCGTCCACGTACCACCAGGAGCCGAGCGACGCCGGCGCGGTTCCTGGGCGGTGGGGCAGTTCGATCAGCACCGTCCTGGACCTGTCGTCCTCCAGCCGGACACGGATAAGGCCGGAGACGGGCAGGAAAGCGCGAAGCCGCCAAGCCGTGCCGGGAATCGGTGCGGCGATGAACCGGCGCAGCGCCAGCAGGACCTCTCCCGCGTCACGCTCCATGGCCTCGCGTCTCCTTCCAGGCAGGCGGCGTGGACGCCGCGTGGATCAGAGCTGGTTGACCCAGTCCGGGCAGAGGGTCTGCCCACGGCAGAACGCGGTGACCGTACCGACGGGACGACCGCCCGGCGTGTTCTGACCGTTGGGACCCCGCTCGCCGCGTTCGGCGGCGCTGGTGGTGGTCATCCGCACCGGTCCCCCGCTCGTGATGACGGCGTCGTACTCGGCACGGCTTTCCCGGACACGGTCGGCCTTGCCGTTGTACGGCGCGTTGATCGCCTTCCGCGTGCACATGTTGTGCTTCGAGCAGGTGTGCTTGAGGCCGAAGTTGTTGGTCCCCCGGCGCGTGGGGCTGTCGTAGTGGTCCCAGTCCAAGGCCGACCAGTAGATGTGGTGCCACGAGATGCTGGGGTCCTCCTCGGACGGCAGGGCAGCAGTCGGGCTGGTGTCCGGCGGAAGCGGGACCTGCGCTGCGAGCGCCTGCTCTGTGCCGTAACGCGCCACATACTCGTCGTTGGACATGACCTCGACGTCGGCCGGAGTCTGCCCTCCAGCGGCACGGGCCTGGACCGCCTGCACGCCGGTTCCCGCGCTGAGAACGGCGATCACAGCGGCGGCAGGAAGCACTGCGAGCGATACGCTCGTCAAGCGCATGGGGGCATCCTCTCGTCGATGATGTGCCGAGCCACGGCAAGAGACAACCAGGCGGGAGCCCTTCCATCCGGCAACCTCCACGGGAGTCGACCCCGATGGGGTAGCTCGATGTCGCCGCGGCAGCCCGCCGTCCCGAAAACGCCGGAAGTTTGGGCCGCCCACGCGTCACCAGGAGCGAACATGCAGGTCAGCGCCGCCCCACTCCCCCACCCACCCAGTGCCTTCTAAGCACTTGACCGCAGGTTCGAGTGCCGGCCGGGCTCACGCTCAAATGAGCTTCGCCCAGTGCCACGGCTCTACGGCCCGTTTGACTGGACGGTCGTGTTCGGTCCCCTCCGAGGCCGGAAATCGGTGCGGTGCCTCGCTCGTCGGAGTTCGTTGTCGTTGCCGTGCGATAGAACTGTCGTCGCACGGTCCCCTGCTCGCACCCGCAATGCGGGGTTCGGGAGGGGGACGCAATGAGCGGACTGGCACCACACCTCAAGTTCATCACCGAGGGAATGATCAAGGGCGCGATGGGCCTGACCGACACGATGCGCGGAGTCCGGGACACTGCCATCGCGCTGTACCACGAGCTGGACGGGCAGCGTGGAATGGCCGGGGACGATGAGGCAGGGCGCGCGTTCGCGAAGGTTTACCGAGCCGCTGCCGGGGCCACGCTGGACAAGATCGGGTCCAGCTCCTACGTACTCGGGGAGGCCAGTCGGGGGCTCATGCGCAATGCGCGGGAGTTCATGGCGCAGGAGAGCGCGATCGTCGCCTCGCTGCTCGGCAAGCAGCCTGACCTGGTCTCCGGCATGGGTGACCCCGGGGAGGGTTGCCCGGAGAACTACCTCGGTCTGGGCCGCGAGCTTCCGGAGGTGGTCGGGGAGACGGCCTGGTACGAGCAGTACGCACCGGGCGGCACTGACCGCTTCCGCGGATCGCCGGAGAAGATCCGTGCGGTCGCCGATTGTTGGCGGCGCGGCGGCAAGTTGATGCTGCGTTTCCTGGAGGACGCCCAGGCGTCGGCCATGACGGCCGACAAGGCGCACTCCGGGGAGGCCGCCGAGAAGTCGATCCAGCAGCACAAGCTGGACCTCTTCGCGGTGGACATGCCCTGGGACAGCCCCCTGTTCGGAGGAAACGGCTTCGACGGGGGTCTTCTCGACGCCGTTTTGGACGACCCTTGGATCCGTCGGCTGGGAGAGGTGGGCCATGCCCTGGACTCGGCGGAGAAGCGCGTCAGACTCCCCGAGGGCGGAGGCGGCCGAGCGCGCCGGGTCCGCCTTTCCTGCCTCCACTGATCCCGGTGCCGGTGCCGGTGCCGCTCGTCCTCGCTTCGTACACCGGCGGGATGCCAGGCATCGTCCCTGCGGTGTACCGGGACCCCGATCCAAGCATCCCGTGGCGCGACCCGATCCCCCCTGCCGCCGTCCCGCCACCCCGGCTGCTGACCCCGGAGGAGCGCAAGGAGTTCGTCACCTGGGTCAACGGCCTGAAGCCGGCCCACTTCGGCGGCAAGTCGGACCCCACGACCCCTGAGAACGTCTACCAGCTGCGGATCGCCGGCTACCCCGAGCGCGTCATCCCCCTGCCCAAGGACTACGAGAAGCCCGCCATCGGCGCTGACGGCATGCGTCCGGCGGACGGAATGATGGTGGACGCCAAGTACGTACAGGACGCAGACGACGACTGCAGGAAGAACACCTGGCGCCGCCCGTCCACCTTCGAGATCGAGGACGAGTTCAAACCGGACGGCACGAAGAAGTGGAACCGGAAGGACATCCTGATCGGCAGGGACGAGAGCGAGCTTGAGAAGTACCGGCAGGCGATGAACGAGCACCAGCAGATCCGGGGTCTGGAGATCGTCACCAACGACAAGGAAGCCGCGGCGTACTGGCAGACGCTCATGGCCCTCCAGCAGGTTCCCGGCACCGCCCGGTACGTGAAGTGACCCGCCCCAGGAAGGACGCATCCCATGACGCACGATGGCGACGACCGCACCACGTTCTTGTTCTACGCCCCGGAGCGGGAGCCACACGCCTGGGGCCTCGACCTGGCCGGCCTGGGCGAAGCCCTGCGGGAATCGTTCTCCGAGGTCCGCTACAAGGTTCGCCAGGACCGCACGCACCAGGGCGAGCCGTACCTCTCCTTCTGGGCCGGCACCGACGACGGCACCGAGTACGACGGCACCGCCACCGTCCACGGGCGGGACTGCGTGATGCTGTCCGACACCACGGCCGGTGAGGCGGCCCCCTTCCTTCTCTGGCTGCGCGACACCTACCTGCCCGCCCCCGACCTCGTCCGCTTCAGCAGCGAGCCGGCCGTGGAACGGGGCATCGAGACCGACTGGCGCCTCCCCGCCGACGGCGACATGGCACGAGTGGCCGACGAACTCCGCCGCCACCTCTCGGTTGTGGAAGGGGCCTGACTCACTCCACCGGAGTGGTAGGACAGTGCACGGCGTCCGTCGGGCCTGGCCGACCCCGAGTTTGACGCTCCATCAGAACGAGCGTCATCTCAGCGTCAAGACATCGCCCGCAACGCCCACACCGCACATACCGCGCACCCGCAAAACCCCAGGTCAGGCGTCCTTCTTGACCGGCTCCAGGATCGCCACGCACTCCACGTGGTGCGTCATCGCAAACATGTAGAGCCAAAACAGGTTAAAGAAAACCGCAGGTCAGCGGCACGCCAGACGCAAAACGGGTACAAGATCAATGTGCATTACGTGCAGGATGGGCGCTACGTGCGACCCCCGACGCACGACCGGGGGCGTCCAGAGCTTCGCGCCGCCGCCAAGCTCGCCGAATAGCATTCGAAATGCCAACTCGTGCCATGGCAGACGATGACACCGACTTCCTGCCCGGCGACGGTCCCACCAACGGCATCTCCGTCTCCCTGACCGCCGGCACCCTGCAAGCGAGGCGTGTCCGCGTATCTGGAGAAGGCCGCCCAGCGGCAGATCGAGCGGGACAACCTGGATGAGCTGATCGCCGACTTCGACAAGACCCACGGACCCGCCGACCCCGAAGCCGTCGCGGCCAAACGAGCCAAGCTCACCGGCGGCACCACGTCCGGCGCCGGGGCAGCCGCGTGAGCGGCGCCCTCATCGCTGGACAGCGAGGGCCTGGCCAAGGCCGTGCAACGCGACCGCGAGGTCCATGAGTGGCTCACCGCCGCTCGTGACGCCGACCTTCCGGTGATCATCTCTGCCGCGGTCCTTGTCGAGGTGATCCATCCCCGGATCGATGACGCCGCGCTGAAGTGGACTCTGTCCCGCCTGCGGGCCGAGCCGGTCACCCAGGCCCTCGCCCAGACCGCCGCCACTCTGCTACGCGCGACCGGACTCCACGGCCACAAGTACGCCATCGACGCCATGCTCTGCGCCACCGCTGGCTTTGTTCACTTCTGAGGGCAGCGTTTGTCCGCCGGTTTGGGCAGCAGTTGCGGATCTTGGCGTCGGTGAATGTTCAGGAGAAGTAGCAGCGCGAGCGACGCGTGGCGCGTCGCTCGTCGTACCAGCGGAAGCGTCACTGCTTGGTATGTGTCTGGGTGAGTGCGGCTCCGACCTTGGCCAGCATCTGGCCGAGGAGGTGGAGGGCTCGTGCCCGTGTCGGCACTCCGCGCGCCGTTCCCGTCCAATACGCGTCGGTGAGCTTCTCGGTCACCGTGAGGGGCTGGTGCTCGTCCTGGGCGGCCAGTACGAGGACGAACCGCACGTAGTCGCCGATGTCGGTGCCCTGGGGGTGCTGATGGATGAAGGTCCGCAGGCGCGGTGTCAGGGCGGGCAGGGTGCGGTCCGTCGGGAAGACGACGGCGAGGCCGGCGAGGGCGAGGCGAACCGCAGGACATTCGGCCGACCAGCGGGCCAGCAGATCTGGAACGTGAGCCTGGATCGCGCTGCGCGCCTGGGCCTCGCTGTCGGGATCTGTGTGCTGCGGGGTGGCCGGCCAGGTCTCGGCAAGGTGCCGCTCGGCGACGGTGGCGGCTCTGAACAGCAGGTCGACGGCCTGGAACCGGTGTCGGGCAGGAATCCGGTCGTCGACGGCGAGGGCCGCGAGCAGGGCGAGGCCGACGGCGGTGTCGGGTTGGCAGGTGTCCTGGTGGAGGATCTCGTTGTAGAAGTCGCCAAGGAAGCTTCGGTCGTCCCAGTAAGGGTCGACCTCGGCGTCGAACAGCATCGCGGCCTGGGGCCCGGCAGGCGGTCGGCGATGACGTCCCGGAACAGTTGCCGGATCGGCGGACCGGAAGCAATCGCGCTGCTCCGGGTTTGTTCGGGTTCGGCGCTCGTATTCATGGCCAGCGCAGCCTACTGAAGCATCTCGGACTGATCGCCCGGCTCCAGAGCGGGATGACCAGTCTCACCGAACTTTGACCGCTGGCGGGCCTGACGACGTGGCCGTTCGGTTCACTCTGATCCCCGGGCGCTCACTGTCGCCTCACGTTCGGCGAGGAAGGCATCGAGGAGCTCGAACAGGACCCCGATGGCCCGCTGCTCGTCTTCGGGCGGCAGGTCCCAGATGTTCTCCCAGCCTTGGGAGAGAGCGATGTGCAGGATCTGACCCGGCCAGCCGTGGTTGCAGTCCCGGCCTCGGCGGGCAACGAGCCATTCGTGCAGGCCGGTGAGAAGACTCGGACCGCCGTGGCGGTCGGCGTGCCCCTCGTAGCCGGCCAGGAAGGCGGTCACCATGTGGAACGAGGCCTTGCCTACGAACATGCCTGGACGCTGGCCGATGAAGGTGAAGTACTCGCGCTCGCTCATCTCTCGGAGTTGCATCATGCGCGGAGTCTATTGACCATCGCGTTCCAGCGGCAGGGCCCGACTGCTGACCGGTTCCCAGCAGCCGTCCTGGTGCGGTCAAAGTTCCGTGAGACTGGTCAAACTTCGCTGAGACGGGACACGGGACCGGCAGGCCGTCGGCGACCTGTCAAGTGTCCTTCGACAATGAAGTCAGCCGCTCTGCCAACGAATCCAGCCGAGTGGCGGATCGCATCCAATCCACGGGGACGCGAGAGCCCTTCAAAGCCCAGCGGAGCGCTCTTTCGGGTGCCAGTCCGCCTCAGACCAGTCGTGCTCCACGAACTCGTCGGGAACCTGCCCACAGGGGGCGTAGACGCTGATGAACAGGGTCGTGGTCGAGTCGTTCCACCGCACGTCCACCTGGTCGCCGCCCTCCGGGCTTTCGAATCGGAAACCCAGTTCGCGGAAGGTTGCGCCTGCACGGTCGCCTTCGTGGGTGAGTTTCCAACCCTTCTGCACCAGCTGCTGGCGCACGCGCCGCTGCGCGTTTCGGGCGGTGGCTTCCGGGACGTCGGGCACGCTCCAATCGAGACCGAAGCTGCGAACGTCGCTCCGTGCCTCATCAATGTGGGCGATGCTCCTCAGCCCGCGGTAGTAACAGGCGCCGGTATCGACCCTGCCCGTGCCAGCGGCGTACTTTTCCGGCAGCGCGAAGCCGTCGTACACCTCATCGGACCGGGCCTTGAGCCGTTGCGCGACCGCGTCAGGGTCGACCGAAGGATACGGCTCGCCATTCCACACAACGTTCCCCGCCACCACGGCAGCGACTAGCAGCGCCGCCATCACGAGCCCTGTGACGGCATACAGGACGGACCGCCCGGAGGCCCGGTCTCTACATACACGGCGCTTGAACATGCATGTGACGGTAGGCGTCAGCATTGCGCGACGCATGAGTAGCCGTACCTAGGAGGGATTCTTGGAGCACTCACGGAGTCGGGTGTTGAAGCGACGAACTCAGGAGGCCACTGGCAGGAGGCTCCTACGAGTTCGACGGCGATCACGGCGCGGCTTCGCAGCGCCGGGTAACACGGCAGGCAGTCCGACGAACCAAAGCTGCTGCTGAGCCAGACGGCTTGGACAATCAATCCAGTCCACGCAGGTCAGGGAATCGGGTCCGACTAGCTTCCGTGTCAAAGGACATCAAGGACCCCAGTGAGCCTCTTTCATCCTGTACTGAAGGGTGAAATGGGCTGGTCAGCAGGTGTGGTGACGAGGCAGAGCCCCTCGTCGTCGGCGTGGTGATCTCACTCAACACGCTGGCGACCGAAGGGGCCCTGGTGGTTCCGTATCCTGCCATGCTCGATGTCCCGCACGAGCTGGTTGAGCATGTTGCCTGGCTGCTCCACGAGCGCCGTCGAGCTCGCAATACCCGATGGCACAAGCTCGGCTGCTTCAAACAGGCTCTGCTCACGCTGGCCCATCTGCGGAAGAACGAGACGTTCTCGCAGCTCGGAGCGGGTTTCGGAATATCGC